>NZ_BAAGIR010000200.1:0-2781 GCF_054658155.1 Alkalibacterium sp. m-11 | reverse complement strand
CTCCTGAACGTCAAGTTTTTCTAAAAAATCAATGTCAAATAAAGTGGGTTGTTGTATAATGGACATAAGGAATCCCTCCTGGAGTACGTGTCTTAGTCGACAACCTAATTGTACCATATGGGGGGGGGTTCCTTTTTTCTATGTTTTAAAAAAGTTGATTTATCAGGTGTTAAACACGACAAATAATTATGAAATTGGCTCAATTAGGTTAGACAGGAATTATAGAGAGGATGAATGTGATGCGTTTTTCGTTCATGGGAAAACACGGTGGTTCCCATCCAGAAGAGAATAAATCACGAACGAGCAAGTTACCGATAGTAGATGCATCAGTCCCTAAAATCATGGTTTACCCCGTATCCATGCACATAGGAGCGCCTGCTAAACCGGTCGTAGAAATTGGAGAGACAGTCAAGGTCGGTCAGCTGATTGCTGAAGAAGGTGGATTTGTATCAGCAAATGTATATTCTTCAGTTTCAGGTGAAGTGATTGCTATAGAAAAACGTGGAAAGATCGGTGGCGGAGAAGTGGACAGTATCATTGTCAAAAATGACTATGAATATACAAAAGCTGATCCAATCGTCGAACCGGGACGGTCTCAGGACATGTCAAAAGATGAAATCATTCAGACAGTCAGAAAAGCTGGAATCGTTGGAATGGGTGGAGCAACGTTCCCTACAGCTGTTAAGTTGAGTCCTCCACCGGGGATGACGATTGACACACTTATCATCAATGGGGCAGAGTGTGAACCGTATTCTACATCCGACCACAGAGTCATGGTGGAACATGCAGATGAAATTATTCATGGAATTAATCTGTCTAGAGCATTGTTCCCTCAATTACGTCGCATCTATATCGGTGTAGAGGATAATAAACCGGATGCTATCAAGGCGCTTGAGGAAGCCTCTGCTGAATTTGACGATATTTTCGTCCGTCCATTGAAAACAATGTATCCACAAGGATCAGAGAAAAACTTGATCAAGAGCATGACTGGAAGAGAAGTATCGCCTGGTGGCCTTCCTGCTGAAGTTCGCTGTGTCGTGGCTAATACATCAACGATCCGTTCTTGCTACCGCGCCTGCGAGTTTGGCGAGCCTTTAATCGAACGTATTGTATCAGTGTCCGGAACACCAATAAGAGAACCTAAAAACCTTCGAGTTAAAATCGGTACTCCTATGGATTCGCTTATTGAAGACTGCGGCGGATTTGCTGACGTACCAGGAAAAGTCCTGGGTGGTGGACCGATGATGGGTAAAACTGTTTCGGATCTCGGGGTTCCAATTATTAAAGGAACGACAGCTATAACAGTTCTGACTCCTGAAGAAGCTGAACAAGGGGACAGTCACGACTGTATCATGTGTTCAGAATGTCTAAATGTCTGCCCGGTCAGTCTGCAACCTATCCTTATCAGTGAAGCTTTCGAAAGAGGAAATATTGATAAAGCTCAGGAGCTGGGGGCAATGGACTGTATCGAATGTGGAAACTGTTCATTTATCTGTCCTTCAAAAATCCCTCTTCTAGAAAATATTCGTTCCGCTAAAGCTGCTATAAAAGCGAAGGAGGAGAAGTAAGATGGCTCAGGCAATTGATGTAAAAGGTAAATTGCAAGTCGGTCCTTCCCCTCATGTTCGCAGCAAACGCACAGCAGCTTGGGTTATGGACCAGGTTTTAATCGCGCTGATTCCACCAACATTAGCGGCTACCTACTTCTTCGGATGGTGGGTCCTTGGTATGGTAGCAATTGGTATTGGGACAGCCGTTGCATCTGAATTTATTTATCAGAAACTGACATACAAACCAATAAAAATACAGGATCACAGTGCCGCAGTAACAGGTATGTTGGTCGCCTTAAGTTTGCCTGTCACTGCACCAATATGGATGATCATGTTTGGATCGATTTTTGCTATTGTTATCGTTAAGCAGCTTAATGGTGGGATTGGAAGGAACTACTTCAACCCTGCAGTTGCTGCTCGTGTAGTCATTAAGGCCCTCTTTACTCCTTGGCTGGCTAACTGGGTCCTGCCCGGTGGATTGCTGGGAAGTGGATTCAGAGGGGTCGATGCTATAGGTTCTGCCACGCCGCTTGAGTTTATCGGTCACGGGGCACAGGTCGTGCCTGAACAAGTTCCTGGACTATTCGATTTGTTCATGGGATTTAATCTAGGTGGAAATGTTGGAGAAACTTCTAAATTCGCAATACTTATTGGTATGCTTTATCTGATTTTCAGACGTGTAATTAATCCAAAAGTACCGATTTTATATATCCTTACAACATTTGTGGTTATGGGATTATGGTCCAGCTTTGACTGGAATTTCCAAATGACGCACATTCTGACAGGAACTCTGTTCTTCGGGGCCACGTATATGGCTACTGACTATAGTTCAGGATCTCTAACACCAGAAGGGAAGACTGTTTTTGCCATCGGATGTGGGGTGTTGACCGCTGTGTTCAGGATTACACTGGACCACCCGGGTGGAGTGGGGTATTCGATCCTAATTATGAATGCCCTGGCACCGTTTATTGATAGTAAGCTGATGCCACGAATCTACGGCCACAAAACCCGTCCCCAAACAAAATTCGATCGTCAAAGCACGAACTAATGCTATAAAATAAACAAAAAAGCGCCGCGAGAATATCTCTCGTTGACGCTTTTTTTATGTGCGCCCGGCATGGGCGACAACTTGGTGGTGAAAGTCCACTACAGACTTGGCAGTAGGAACTGTTAGCGAAAGACAAGGGTGTCCGCCGTGAGGCGGAATCTGAAGGAAGTCGGACGCAAATGC
>NZ_BAAGIR010000199.1:0-2785 GCF_054658155.1 Alkalibacterium sp. m-11 | reverse complement strand
TTGGAAGTAGTTTGGTTGGTACCTACTATTTTGAACGAGATTTAGGGGAGGGGCAAGTGTTTTTTTGCTTTTCCTTGATATAACAACCATTGTAAGCAATTATTAAAAGAAAGTATTGACACTAACTAACAAAAATAAGGAGTGTGTAAAATGATTAAAATTAAAAAAATTGGAGCATTATTGTTAGCAGCCATAATGGTATTTTCCTTAACTGCATGTGGAAATTCAGGTGAAGATAGTGAAGATTTATTAATTACATCTGTTGGAGAGGTTAATGAAGTTGAAAATACTGTTGTAAAAGTGATGGAGGCGGAAGAGAGTGAAAGTGAATTAGATATCAAACATGCTATCTTTACAGATGGGAATATAGTTCTTAAAAACAGTGCACAGGTTAAAGGTGATGTTGCAGCAAAAAGTGTAGACATAGGAAATAATGCAAAAATATTAGGAGATGTTGCAGCAAAAAGTGTAGACATAGGAAATAATGCAAAAATATTAGGAGATGTAGATCTTAAACCTGAAACTAAATATGAAGAATTTATTTTTCCTGATATACCCCTAAATGATTCCAAGGAAAAGATTGAAATTCCAAACAGTGGTAGATATACTATCAATTCAAGTGCTAGCTATAGGGAGATAGATATTAAGAATAGTGGAGTATTAACAATTGATGCAAGTAATAGTGACATCCTTCTAAATGTTAGAAAATTAACAGTTGGTAATAGTGGCAAGGTAATAATTAAAGGGAGCAATAAGGTTACTTTCTATCTTGAGGATACTGATTGGAATAATTCATCTTCACTAACTTATGAAAGTAGGGGAATAGATACAGCTACTGTAGACATCTACCATTATGGAAATAAAAAAATTGATCTAGGAAATCGCGTTGAGCTTAGCTTTAATTTGTTTATAAAAGAAGCGGATTTGAATTTAAAAAATAGCAGCGCTTTAAGAGGAAATGTATTTAGTAATGGAAGAAAAGTGGATGTTAATAACTCTGTTAATTATAAAGGCCTAATTTATGCGGTAAATGCTAATGTCGATATAAAAAATAGTGGAAGAGTTTACGGAGCGATTGTAGCAAACCAAGTAGAATTAGGAAACAGTTCTTATGTAGAGTATAATGAAGCCTATATAAGTGATTTATTCAGGTGGGAATAAAACCACCCAATACAAACCAGGATATTATAAATAGAGGTGAGCTATGAAAAACCAAGATGGATTTTCCTTAATAGAAGTTATTATTACAATTGCAATTATAGGTATATTAGGCATAGCTTTACTTGAGATTTTTGGTACAGGAATTACTAACGTAGCCAAGGCAGGGGAAAGAACTGAAGACTTATATAGCATTCAAGAAGTAATGGATTAAGCCATAACAAATGTAAAACAAAATGGTGAAATAAGACCAGTATACACTTTGGATGATGGTAGGAAGGTATCTGTAAATAGCCAACCTAAGACAATAACTGTACAATCAAAAGAAGTTCCTGGTAAGATTATCACCGTAAGAATTGAAGAGACTAATCAGACACTAATTACATTTGTCCCTCTTTCTAGAGGTGAGTCTGATGAATAGGATAAGATTAAATAATAAGGGCCTGACCTTAATAGAAGTAATAGTAACAATTGCAATCATAGCTCTAATAATACCGATTCTATATTCCATGGTTTCCATAGGTAATAAATCTTTTACAGCAACGAGAGACAGAGGACTAGCTCAACAAGAAGCTAGGATCGTAGCAGAACATCTTAATAATGAACTTAGATATGCCAGCAAAATCACTTCCCATAAGAGTGGATTATCAGATAAATACTTTTCCCTAAGTGTAGTTAACAATGGTTTAGTAAAATCAGAATATATTGGGGATAATAGAACCTTAGAAGAAAAGCTGGTCACTGGGAGCTGGCGTTCATTAGAGCTTGATCATAAGGACGGAATCATTATAGTTAATATAGTTATAAAAGAAAATAATAAGTCAGACTATCAATTGGCCATAAATATACCTCTAGAAAATATGGATCCTAGTAATATGGAGTTGGGGATTACTGATTTAGTTAATAATGAAATTTTTTATCTTCTACCATAAGCCTTGATGAGGAATGTAATCCTAAGCCATAGAAGGATCTTACAAACAAAAAGAACTGTCCCTGGTGTTTGACATTATTGACGTACGTAAACACGTACGCTATAATATAATAATAGAAAGGGTGATCGTATGGAAACAACTACGCCAACAAATGCACGGAAAAATTTATTAGATATCAAATATGCTATCTTTACAGATGGGAATATAGTTCTTAAAAACAGTGCACAGGTTAAAGGTGATGTTGCAGCAAAAAGTGTAGACATAGGAAATAGTGCAAAAATATTAGGAGATGTAGATCTTAAACTTGAAACTAAATATGAAGAATTTATTTTTCCTGATATACCCCTAAATGATTCCAAGGAAAAGATTGAAATTCCAAACAGTGGTAGATATACTATCAATTCAAGTGCTAGCTATAGGGAGATAGATATTAAGAATAGTGGAGTATTAACAATTGATGCAAGTAATAGTGACATCCTTCTAAATGTTAGAAAATTAACAGTTGGTAATAGTGGCAAGGTAATAATTAAAGGGAGCAATAAGGTTACTTTCTATCTTGAGGATACTAATTGGAATAATTCATCTTCACTAACTTATGAAAGTAGGGGAATAGATACAGCTACTGTAGACATCTACCATTATGGAAATAAAAAAATTGATCTAGGAAATCGCGTTGAGCTTAGCTTTAATTTGTT
>NZ_BAAGIR010000198.1:0-2821 GCF_054658155.1 Alkalibacterium sp. m-11 | reverse complement strand
TCACCCTTGTGACCTTAACTGAAACCATTCAAGTGTTTGTCAAGGGCAAATGCGGCTCCGATTGGTATAGTCAGTGGGCCTTCACCACCTTTAATTTTTAGTTTTCATAAAAAATTTGACAGTTCCTGTAATTCAAATGTAAAATTATCTATTAATCTTGTTTTTCCTATAAATACTGCTATTGCAACTAAAACTGATTTTTCAATATAATTTACTCTTTGTAATGATAAAGAATCAACAACTTCTACATAATCAATCTTTGCCAAATTATAAGTATTTATATTTTTACTTATTATCTCAATTATTTTTAAGCTATCTCTCTCTCCATTATTTAAGGCTTCCTTAGCTAAAGTTAAAGATTTATTTAAAATAGTAGCTGAAGATCTTTCCTCTAAACTTAGGTATGTGTTTCTAGAACTTTTAGCTAGTCCATCCTCTTCCCTTATAATTGGACACCCTACAACGTCTATATCAATATTAAGGTCCCTAACCATTCTTTGAATTACAGCTAACTGTTGTGCATCCTTTTCTCCAAAATAAGCTCTATCTGCTGGTATTGTGTTAAATAATTTACTTACAACAGTGCAAACCCCTCTAAAATGTATTGGCCTACTAGCTCCACATAAACCTTCTGTTAATCCAGTTATATTAACAAAAGTACTTGCATTGTCACAATACATCTCTTCAACTTCAGGATTAAATATTGCTGTTGCTCTACCTCTTGTGCATACTTCTATATCTCTTTCTAAGTCTCTTGGATAACTACCTAAATCTTCATTTTTCCCAAACTGAGTTGGATTTACAAAGATACTTACAACAACTTTATCATTTTCTTTTGATGCTTTTCTAATTAAACTTTCATGACCTTCATGTAAATATCCCATAGTAGGAACTAATCCTACCTTTAAGCCTTGTTTTTTCCACTCTTTTACTTGACTTCTAACATCATTTACTGTTTTAAATATAACCATATTTCTTGACCCTTTTAATATAATTTTTCTAAAACATCATCACTTATTTTAAACCCATGTTCTGGACCTGGAAAAACTCCATCTTTTACTTCCTCTATATATTTTGTAAATGCTTTATTCATCTCTTCTGATAAATCAGCATATTTCTTCACAAATTTAGGGGTAAAATCACTATACATCCCCAACATATCTTGATATACAAGAATTTGTCCATCACACCCTGCACCTGCTCCAATACCAATTGTAGGTATTGATATCTCTTTAGAAATTAACTCTGCAAGCTTAGTTGGAACACATTCTAACACTACAGCGAATGCTCCTGCTTTTTCTACAGCTTTAGCAGCTCTTATTAATTCTTTAGCAGCTTCCTTGTCCTTTCCTTGTACCTTAAATCCTCCAAATGCATTAACAGATTGGGGTGTTAAACCTATATGCGCCATAACAGGTATAGAAGCCTTTACTATAGCCTCTATTTTATCGCATACTTCTATCCCTCCTTCTAATTTAACAACCTGAGCTCGTCCTTCTTTTATTAATCTTCCTGCATTAACTACTGAATCATATACTGAAGTTTGATAAGACATAAATGGCATATCTGCAACAACTAAAGTGTTCTTAGCTCCTCTTGTAACTGCTCTAGTATGATGAATCATGTCTTCCATAGTTACTGAAAGTGTATCTTCATGTCCTAGACATACCATACCAAGAGAATCTCCTACTAATATTCCATTTATCCCAGCTTCATCAATTATTTTTGCTGTTGAATAGTCATAAGCTGTAAGCATTGTTAATTTTTCATTTCTTAATTTAGATTCTTTAAATGTAACTGCTGTATTTTTCATCTATCTCTCTCCTAACTCTCTCCTAAATACTTTTCTAATTCACTATAATCTCTATTAATATTTTTTAACATAGCTATCTCTAATACATTTTTTGATAATAGCATATATAAAGCTCTGTCTTCATCTGATAAAACTTCACAGTGACCTTTAATTGTTGAAATATCACAACGTTCAACTGGCCCTGTCAAACTTTCTATAATTCCTTTTTCTTTTATATTTCTAATATTAAATTCAATTAATGGATATAAAGCTTCAATTGCCATTTTTTCAGTAAATCCACATTGAATTAGATATGTAACGCTTGTATTAATAAGTCCTAGCACAAGGTTACTAGATACTACTGATGCGGCATGATAAAGAGATTTATTCTCCTTAGATACTATTACAGTACTATTACCTAACTTTTTGAAGAAATCACATAAAAACTTTGCATATTTTTCATCGCCTTCAATTGTTATAAAAGATTTTTTTAATTTTTTGTATGAATTATATTTATCTGATATTGAAAACATAGGATGGACAGAATAACCATAAGCACCATAGTCCTGTATATTTGAAAAGATATCTGAAGATATTGCACCACTGCAATGGCAGATTAATTTGTTTTTGATTTGATAATTTTTAATTTCTTGCCATACCTCCTGAATTTGACCATCAGGAGTCGTAATGAAAATAGTATCATTTTCATCTACTAATTCTCTTAAGTTTAAATATTGTTTACTAGATGTAAAATTCGAAGCTGCTAATGACGAGTCTTCGCTTTTACTATAAAATCCTGTTACTTGTATTTTATGTTCCTGGAAATACTTCCCGAATGAACAACCTACCTTGCCGGCTCCAATAAAACCAACGTTCATAATTATCACCTCCATAAAGAAGTGGTTACTGTCAAATTTTTTTGTTCTTAAAGGTCTATAACCGTTGTTCTATCAAGGAAAAGACAAAAAACACTTGCCCCTCCCTCATTTATCGGTAAAATAGTAGGTATCCGACTACCAAACTATCCCC
>NZ_BAAGIR010000197.1:0-2866 GCF_054658155.1 Alkalibacterium sp. m-11 | reverse complement strand
TGGACAGTGCTAAACGCATTGGTTACTCCAGAAAGAAATACTGGAGACTGTCAAAAACACCTGAAGTTCATTGGGTGCTTACAACGAAAAGACTCTACCGGTGGAACGTAGTTTCACTACGAGACCTGGCAGAGTCTGCTTACTTAAGATATTGAACCGCCGTATACGGAACCGTACGTACGGTGGTGTGAGAGGACGATAAATGAATTAATCATTTATCTCCTACTCGATACTAAGTAATATACAGGTCTGGAGAAGAGTGATGGAACTTTATGAGTATAATTCATCTGAAATAGGGACTATAGATGGTTGCAATTTAGTAAAAATGATGTAAACTCTTTAGTAAACGTCTGCATTTATTAGAGGAGGAAAATCATGGGGATTAGATTTAATAAGAAGTTCAGCAGTTTTCACTTGAAGAATGAACAGATCAGTTATCAGATAGCAATAGTGGATAATAAATATCTCTCTCATGTGTATTGGGGTAAAGCAATCAGTGAAAGTTACCGGGGTAGTGATTTTCCTATCAAGGACCGGTCGTTCTCTCCTAATCCTGCAGGAGATGTAACTTACGGTCTCTCTATGAATACACTGCCTCAGGAGTATCCCGGTCATAATAACGGCGACTACAGGGAGTCATCCTTTAAGTTGACCTATTCAGATGGATCATTTTCGAGTCAGCTTGTATATGATGGCTATGAAATTATAAAGGGAAAGCCAGCGATCGATGGACTCCCTCATAGTTATGTTTCGGATTCTGAAGGTGCTGAAACGCTTATAGTAAAGCTCAAGGATGAGTCAAGTGAGTGCAGAATAAATCTTATTTATACAATTTTCAATAATTACCCTGTCATCACCCGATCAGTAAGTATTGAAAACTTTGGAGATGAGTCCATTCAGATTGATAAACTTCTCAGTATGTCCGTTGATCTTGATCACTCAGAGTTTGATTGTATTCAGCTGCCGGGAGCCTGGGGCAGAGAACGGGATCTCGTTCGTCACCCTGTATACCGGGGCGTGCATCGGATAGACTCGAAACGAGGAACAACCAGCCATACTTACCAGCCCTTCATAGCTTTAACTAATCCACATACTACTGAAGATTCAGGAGAAGTCTATGGCTTTCATATGGTCTACTCAGGAGAATTTGTAATGAATACAGAAGTCACTGAGTATAATCAGACTAGAGTACAGGCGGGAATCAATCCAGAACATTTTAGGTGGACTCTTAATCCCGGCGAGCATTTTGTCACCCCTGAAGTAGTGATGGCATACTCTGATAAGGGGCTGAATGCTTTCTCTCAGACACTTCATAATTTCTATCAGAATCAGCTGATTCGTGGTACGTACCAGTATAAAGAAAGACCAGTACTGATTAACAACTGGGAAGGGACCTACTTTGATTTCACAGAAGATAAAATTCTGGAAATGGCCGATCGGGCTGTAGAACTGGGAGTAGAGCTGTTTGTTCTGGATGATGGCTGGTTCGGCAAAAGGGATGATGATACAACTTCACTTGGAGACTGGTTTGTGTATGACAAGAAACTTCCCAACTCCCTCAAACTACTGGCTGAGAAAATTAGAGCTAAAGGAATGAAGTTCGGATTATGGTTCGAGCCGGAAATGATATCGGAAGAGAGCGACTTGTTTAAATCTCATCCTGACTGGGTCCTAAAAGCAGAAGGTCGGCAGCCATCAAAGGGTAGAAATCAGTATATTCTGGATTATTCGCAAAAAGCTGTGCGGGATAATATAGCCTCACAGCTGAAAAAAATATTGGATGAAGTCCCGATTGATTATATTAAATGGGACTTTAATCGCAACATGTCGGAAATCGGGTCTCAAAGTCCGGGCGTTTCTGACGGGGAAGTGACTCACCGCTATATTCTAGGACTTTATGATCTCCTGGAAGATTTGACGACAGCTTACCCAGACATACTGTGGGAAAGCTGTTCCGGAGGGGGTGGAAGGTTTGACCCTGGTATGCTTTACTACATGCCTCAGACCTGGACATCAGATAACACAGATGCTGTTGCACGACTGGAAATACAGACAGGGACCAGCCTTGTGATGCCGATCAGTTCTATCGGATCACATGTGTCAGCTGTACCTAATCATCAAGTGAACAGGTGGACCTCGCTTGATATGAGGGGTCATGTAGCGATGTCCGGTAATCTAGGGTATGAACTTGATCCTACTAAATTAAGCGTCTTCGAAAAAGAGACAGTTAGAAGACAAATTGATTTTTACAAGCAGAACAGAAAGCTGATTCAGTTCGGAAATTTCTACAGGTTAAAAAGCCCTTTTGATTTCAATAATGAAACAGCGTGGCAGTTTGTCAATCCTGAAAAGTCTCAGTCTGTTGTCTTTTATACTGTCATACTGGATAAGTCAAATCAGATGCGTCCACGATTAAAATTTAAAGGTCTGGATTCTAATAAGACATATAAGATCAGCAGCTATGAAGGTTTGTTCCATGGTGATGAACTCATGAACAAGGGAGTCTATATTGATCCCCCTTTAGGAGCCGATCAGAAGCAGGGGAGTTATCAGCTGAACGGTGACTTTAGGAGTACAATGATTAAAGTAGATGAAGTAGGTTAAACTGAGTCTTAAATTTAATCAACCCACTTCGGGCGTAGAGGCCTGCTTTCCTTGAAAGTAAATAGCTTTACTATATTTAGTAAAATATTTCATAAAAACGCTTGCACTATTCTTCTGTTTTTCATATAGTATAGTTGAGCCAATTTCATAATTATTTGTCGTGTTTAACACCTGATAAATCAACTTTTTTAAAACATAGAAAAAAGGACCCCCCCATATGGTACAATTAGGTTGTCGACTAAGACACGTACTCCAGGAGGGA
>NZ_BAAGIR010000196.1:0-2883 GCF_054658155.1 Alkalibacterium sp. m-11 | reverse complement strand
AAATCTACACCGTAGGTTTATTTGTGTTGGTCTTTTTTTCTAGACCATCAAACCAAAACCTGTTTGACGAGATAAATCCAATAGTGCTGTAAAAACCAATCAATTGTATGCTCATTTAAGAGCTATTTCCCCCAATTATTCCTTGGAGTTTCCTAGTTCACTCACTGTGATTAGTCTTTCTTATTCAATACTAACATGATTTTGAAAAGAGAACGATTATTATTTATCTTTGATGGTCCGTTAAATGACCCCTAGCGTTCGATACTTTTTTTAAATGAGGAAATGAGTAGACCTTAAAAGCCATATAGTCTGAACAGTCTGATATTATATCACTAAATGTCTTCTGTAATCACAACTTTTCAGCTTATTATTCATCTCATTTCCGGGTGTTTTTTCACTTACTCAAAAAGAGCAGAGTCGCTGTTCAGCTTCCACTGCTCTTTCCGGCAATAGCTTTAAGGGCGATCACTGCCATTTTTATTTTATCTGTTTTCTTAACAGGTATCCAGATTCAGGAAACCATTCTACATAGATTTTCTCCACACACCCTGAGGAGTGTGTCTGGAGACGTTTCGATGGCTTCAAATACTGCCAAGATCCCCACAGCTATATCTAAAACTCCATAGTTCTGATCTTTCGATTGAGTGATGGTAACCTCAATGTAATGACCAAGGTGTCCCATTTCTTTCATTCTACCATCTGAAAAATTAGTTGATGCACTAATTATTCCCCTCTGATGATCGGCTGCGACATCCGTGAGGCGAATGAAACTACCCAGAATATTTTACTTAACAAAGTTCTCTTGGCAATCAATCAGGATGTGGAAGGCAGAGGCGCTTACCGTATTAAGCCGGAGCCTCAGTGGTTCCATGATGATGTCTTTATTCAAGTAAAAGTCCTGTCAGATGGTGATCTGTCAATCGGCTTTTTTAACTTGAGTGACGCGCAGCGTGAGATTTCCCTTCAGTTCTGGGATCTGGGTCTGCCCTATGCGTCAGGTTATTCCCTTGATCTTTACGACTGCTGGGATCACAAGCCAATAGGTCAATTCAAAGAACGATATAATCCAGTCGTTCCCGCTCATGACTGTCTGGTCGTCAGAGCAAAGGTCGTCCGCTGACATGTCGACAGCTCATGTCTGCCAGACGTGTACGCACACCCTTCATCCAGATGAAGTCGCTTTAAATCTGAAGGTCGTCTCACGGACAGCCCGACAGTTTTCATGTCTGGTCTGCCTTGGAAAGCGACTGGACTGTGACCGTCAAGCTTTGGAGGACCTCATAACTTATTACCGTGAATCCGGGAACTGTGTTCTTTTTCGTTAGATTTTCCGGTCAAAGCTATGTATTCGGTCGGTGTATAGGACTTGACCTTTTTAAATACTTTGGAAAAACAAAGAGGATCACTATAGCCAACCGAATTGGCAATGGATTTTACGGACAGATTCGATTTCTGCATCAGCAGACAGGCCTGTTCAATTCTAACATCTCTCAAGTATGTTGAAATCGGCAGACCAGTCGATGCTTTAAACAGACGGAACAGGTAACTGCGTTCAATATTGACGTCCTCAACTATGTCAGTGACAGTGAGCAAGGCTTTCCAGTAGTGCTTAAAGATTGTGTCTTTTGCCTGCTGGACATAATCATTTTTCTCAGACCGGGTCTCTTCAGGGAACTGTTCAATATAATAAGACAGAAGCGTCCGAAGCTTAGCTGCCATACGAATAGCCTCAGCGACCGATTTCTCTTTATTCTCTTCAAGAAAGTAGTAGAGGCTCAAATCACTTTCAGCTTTCTCAGTAATGGGAGTACCCGCTGACAGGCTCGTCAGGTCAAGTATGTGAGCAACCTCTTCTCCTGTAAATTCTACCCAGACATACTCCCATGGATCATTGGGATCTGGATAATAGTAAATTTCAGTGTAAGGATAAATCAGGAAGCTCTGACCTGCTTTTAATTCGTACTCTCCGGAGCGAGTCTTATATATGCCCTTCCCTTTTATGATGTAATGCATAGCATAAATATCCCGGACACCCGGCCCCCATTCATGACTTTTTGGGGGCTTGTGTCCGCTGGAGACATAATTCAGTTGTCTTGACAGTCTTGACAGTCCATAGTTTTCAGATGCAATAAACATGCTTTTCCTGCTTTCTGTCGGATCCTATTTTTTAAAACTTATTCAGGATACAGCTTCTGATACGTGTCCACTGTTTTTCTGATCAGCTCTTTCAAAATCGACTTATCTACATCATCAAGTTTATTGATATAGACACAAGCCTTTCCCGTTTTATGCTTGCCGAATGATGCCAGCAGCTGATCCCTTTCTGGGAGAAAATGCAGCAAGCGGTGCATCCCCTTCATGACCGGAGGCGTATCGATACTTATACTTTCCGAATCCGATGATGCTTGGACCCTACAGTTTCGGCTCGAATCCCGTCTCTTCCTGAAAAATCTCTAGCAGGCGGTAATCATCTGCTTTTTTTTGCCTCGCTCTCAACTGTTTCAATAAATGTTCTGACACTATTGTCGGTCTCTTTAGTTTTTGCATCGTACATCTCGTCTCACCTTTTCAGTTTTATAAGCTGCTATTGTTTTCTGTTAAGTCTATTATAATCCGTCTGACTCATTAATTCTAATCTGTTTTAAAGCCAATAATCTTCTCATTCACTCAACTATCTTAATTACTAGTGTTGTTATGCAAGCGATTGCGTTTTTTCTATTCACTATGAGAGCCAATACATTGTATACTAGTTAAGTACTCAAGTTTCGCACCCTAATCAGACCTTGGAAAGCCTATCGGCTTAAGGTTAATCAACGAGATCAAACAGTGCTGTATGCCTGATTGGGCTGGTTTCCAGATAAAATTTCTTTAAATGAAGTCGGT
>NZ_BAAGIR010000195.1:0-2885 GCF_054658155.1 Alkalibacterium sp. m-11 | reverse complement strand
CTGTACCGAGGACAAAACACAAAATGATAGTTGATGAGGCTGACGGTTGTTTTAGTTCTACGGTAATTTTCCATGTATCCATTATACTCTATACGTGTATGAAAATATACCGAACATACTCAAAAAACATTCGAATATATCACAGGGCTTTCGAGTTCGCCAAAGCGAACCCTCATCCCTGCCGAGCTATCATCCCACGATTGAAACCGTGGGTTTTCTCGCTCGGAAAACTGATAAGTAATTAGATTAATTCGACCATACTGCCTTTTTCCATCATTTTTTTGCCGTCGATCCAGACAGTTGGCTCTTTAACGACACAATCGATATGAACTCCAGCTTCAGTGACTCCTCCAAAAGGCTTATTTGAGCCAAACGCAATATGGATCGTGCCGTAGACTTTTTCGTCTTCAAGAACGACTCCTGTAATGCGTGCTGAAGGGTTCGTTCCTATACCAAATTCAGCAATGATCCGTCCATCGGTGTCTCCTAAAATCTCTAGCAGTTCTTCACCCTGTCTGCCTGTAGCTTCGATCAGCCGCCCGTTTTCTAAAGTCAATGTCAGTGGCTTTTTCACTTTTCCGATCTGAGCAATGGACCCGTCCACAACAAGCTTACCATTAGCCGACTGTTCAAGTGGTGCAATAAAAGCTTCCCCTGAGGGAACATTTCCAGCCTGGCCTTTTTCCCTAAAGACTCCTGTGCTTGGGATCCCTTTCCTGTCAGCCACAGAAAAAGTCAGGACTTCTCCGTCTTTTTCGATGCGTACCTCTTCTGCCTTGTCTAACAGAGTTGTATAGCGGGCAGTCAGTTCCTCCACGACTTGCGGATCCGCTTCAATCGCACCTTTTTCAAGCATAGGTAGAGTCACGCCCGGCATGGTTCCGATTCGAGTACCTTCAGCAGCTGCTTCTTTCTTGGCACGGGTATGTGTGATGCTTGCCGTTGTAACACATAAAGCGACATCCGCATCTTTCATTGCCTGCGCAACAATGACCGGCGGCTCTTCACCTGATTTGTAGTGAGCAGGAAACTGTATAAACACTGCCTCATTTCCTTTGATGCAGGCTGCTTCATAAAAAGGCATAGCTACCTGCTTCATACGGTCATCTGTAATGATCGCGACTTTCTCGTTTTTTTTCAGCGCAAAGTTGTTTTCAAACACCTTTATCGCATTTTCAATATAATTCGTCACGTAAATCAGCTCCTGAACTTTTATGGTGTCTGTATCTATTCTAACTAAAATCTACAAACATTGAAATCAAAATCATCAGGCAGCCTGATACAATTTGAATTGTGCAGACCTTAGGTTAGGTGTAGACTGTATGAAAGAAGAAAGGAAGGAAAAACATGTCTAAGAAAATGCACGCCTATGGATTTACAGATCCACAAAAAGAACAGGATCTGCCAGTTTTTGAAAAACGGGAATGCCCTGTACCTGAACCAACTGGCAGAGAAATCGTGGTCGAGGTCAAGGCGGTCGGACTCAACCCGACAGACCTGGCAACCCGCTTGATGAAAAAGTCGTCAGACGACTCGTTCACTATTCTGGGAAGAGATGTCTCCGGGACAGTCGTTTCAGTTGGACCAGATGTATCGCTGTTTAAAGAAGGAGATGACGTCTTCTATCCTGGTACAAGTAACGTGCAAGGTGCTCAAGCTGACTACCACAAGATAGACGAACGGATGGTCAGTCTTAAACCTAAAAATCTGAGTTTCGCTGAAGCCGCTGCACTCCCTCTGACTGCTCTGACCTCTTATGAAGTCATTCATGATCGCCTGAATCTCTTCGATATCAGTGAAGATCCGTCTAAAACCACTCTACTGATCACTGGAGCAGCGGGTGGCGTCGGCTCAATAGCCATTCAATTGGCACTGAATTATGGCTTCGAGGTCATCGGTACAGCATCTCGGGAAGAATCGTCAAATCATATACAGAAGCTTGGAGTTAAACACGTGATCGACCACACTAAACCTTATCAGAAACAGCTGGATCAACTTGGTATTAAAACAATCGACGCAGTCTTCCTAGCCGCCAAGTCGGATGAAAATATTAAAGAAGCTGCTAAAGTCGTCAAGCCCCAAGGACGTATCTGCTCGCTTCTTCCATTGTCTGAACCTTTACCGAATCCATTTTTTGCTAAGAGCCTAACCATGAGTTTTGAGCTGATGTATACCCGATCAGTCTACCAGACTGATGACTGGATCAAACAACACGAATATTTAACAGAACTGAAAAATCAGGTCGAACAGGGATTCATAACGTCTACCTTATCAAAACACTTTGATAGAATGAATGAGGACACATTGAAAGAAGCCTATACACTACTGCAGTCGGAACACACTGTAGGTAAGATCGTGCTTGAACATAATCGATCCTAGTCTGTATCAAGCAAAAATTCAATCATTTGAAAAAAAACGGATATTAAAAGCACATCATTCTTTCATAGTATCGAAAGAATGATGTGCTTCTTAAAGGAGTTACCGGTTTCCTATAATATCAATTGCTTCGTGAGTTTGCGCATTGGAACAAATGAAACTCACAGAGGCAGCTGCTTCATTAACTGATTTAAATTCATTAATTTGATATATTAACATATCTAGTTATCCCACGTATCAAAAATCGACTTGATCGTTCCTTCAAGTGCGCCCCCAAGAACAATAATGACCCAGCTCCATGCCCAGAAACTGCCTCCGATTAAAAAGCTTGCTGCAAAATAAATGACGACTATGATCGGCCAGTAGACTTCATCTATTATATACTCAAGTTTCGCACCCCTAAGAACGACGTTCTATCCTTTTACCGTAAAGATCAGTTAGAATATTGAACTTAAAAGTACAGAAAAAGACACCTCTCTTTGGTAAAATGTAGTTACCAACAAACATTC
>NZ_BAAGIR010000194.1:0-2948 GCF_054658155.1 Alkalibacterium sp. m-11 | reverse complement strand
GGGACTGCCTTTTGAGCCTACCCATATCCGATTCCTCTGTCTGCATGAAACCTGTGCAGACAAGAATGGAGTTCGTAGGAAGCCCCCACTTCAAAATCCGGAGGATTTAAGTGGTGGGTAGTTCACCTATAAGAGGTTTAGCGAAGACTTCTATTCGATCACTCTGCCTGAACTGAAATTAGTTTAGTTCTAACGGTAAGTTTCCCCCCTTCGGTTCAGCAGAAACTGCACTAAGGAGAGCTCAAGTAGGCTGAGAGAAAGCAGAAAGTGACAGAACGTGACCCATAGGAGTGTGATCTTAAAACGTAACTCTTTTACCAGCTGACTGCCGATTTATTCAATCAACATCTATCAGAATACCGAAGAAGAGAGTAAAGAATTTCTTTTCAATAAGGAAACGAATCGCAGAGCGCTTCGTGTAAATAAAGATAATTGAATCTATTTAACAAAATAAAAGCCAGTCAGACGGGATTGAACCTGTCTGACCGGCAAGAGTGCTCACCTTTTATATTTCTGATTATGGCGCCTGAATATCCAAATTGACTTTAGGCAGTTCAATACCTGCTTCCCTTAAAGCATCGACGTATTTCTCGTAGAAGAGGTTACGCATAGCAAATTCAGTACCGGACTTGGTGTACATGATAACCTGAGCGGCAATCTGGCCTGCGCCAATGGGGACAAAGGCAATTTCTGTCGGCTCGATAGTGATCTCCTCACGTCGGGGAATCCATTCCCGGTTAACCTGTTCCAAAACTGATCTGACTTTGTTTAGATCTGTTTCAGGAAAGAGTCTGACATGCAGCATGACACGCATATCCGCCCGCGACCGGTTGCTGATAACTGTGATCGATCGGTTAGGGATGAAATGCGTAGTTCCGTCGAAATCTCTGACTTTGGTTGTTTTAAGGTTGACATCTTCAACGGTTCCCAATATACCGCTCAGTTCGACGACATCACCAACGTCCAGCTGTTTTTCCAGCAGGATCATGAAGCCATTGACTATATCTGATACAAATCCCTGAGCACCGAGTGAAAGTGCCAGACCGACGACCCCGGCACTGGCTACTAATGTGCCGACTGGTACACCCATGAGTTCAAGTATTGTATAGACGAGGAAGAAATAGATGATGGCATGAAAACTGTTTTTACTCAATGTATACAATGTGTTCAGACGATTAGGTAAAGTCTGCTCTTCTTTCATATATCGCTTGAAAACCAGCTCGATTGCATAATTACCGACCTTTTTTAGAATGAAGAAAATAATCAGAGTCAGAATAAGCTGCATGAGGAATAATATAATTGAAGAAAAAATTCCTTCCCAGTCAATGTCATTCCAGTATTCAATAAAGAAGTTTATTCCTTCTTCGGGAGTTGTAGGTCCTTCCTGATTTTCAGTTCCGTTAGTCCCAGCAAAATACATAATTGATTCGATCCTTTCAGAGAGTCTTAGTGTACCTATTATTCTACCAGTTTTTTTAAATACTTCAATTTTGTTAATTGAGGGGGCTTCAGGACCTTCTTGTTTGCAATAATCAGCTGGATAATGGTAATCTAAGTCTATACAGAATAGAAGAAAGAGGGATTAATATGACAGGTGGAGAAATAGCTGCATTAATTGCGGCAGGTGCTTTTGCAGTTTTAGTTCTGGGCTTATGTTTTGTACTATTTAAAGTGGCAGGCATTGTTTCAGAACTGAATACGACGATCGAAGAAGCGAACAAGAGCCTGAGCACGATCACTAAAGACGCGGATCATTTACTTATTGAAGTCGAAGGGCTTCTCAATAAATCCAATACGACTTTAGATGACGTGAATGGCAAACTAGGCATGACTGATCCATTGTTCCAGGCTGTTGGTGACTTAGGTGAATCAGTATCAAGCCTGAACGAATCAACAAGAAATCTGACTTCACATCTAGCCAGCGCATCAAAAAAAGGTGCAACGGTCGGAATCGCCAAAAAAGTTGGCAGTAAAGTCAGAGGGTAAGCACGATAATAAAAAACAAGGAGAGAATATTCAGCATGAAAAAACATTCAAATACTGAGAGTTTTGTACTGGGAACATTCGTCGGGGCAGCTGTAGCAGGCTTGACCGCACTCCTGCTCGCACCTAAATCAGGTAAAGAAATGCGTGGAAATATTGCTGATCAAGCTGACAGAACGAAACAGCAGGCTAAAGAGTATATGTCTCTTGCTAAAGAAAAAGGATCGGATCTGAAAGATACAGTAGAAGAAGCCGGATCAGAATATCTGAAAAATGCTTCGGTCACTTATGACCAGCTGTCCAATCAGGTTGGCTCGAATATGGACGAAACTGAAAAAAATCTCGATAAAATCAAGCAGGAAGCAAAAGAAACAGCTGAAGGTGTCAAAGACGCTCTCAAAGAAGGGACAGAACGCGACGTAGAAATTACGAAAGATGCGGCCGAAGATGCTCAGGAAACAATTGAGGAAGGCATTGAAGAAGGAAAAGATCTGTCAGACACTGACACGACCAAACCTTAATTGGAGCGGGCACAGATCAGATTTCTCTTAAAATTAAACTATAAAAGGATGCGTACTGTTCGCATCCTTTTTATACATATTCCGTGTGAGTGAACTACCCACCACTTAAATCCTTTGGATTTTGAAGTGGGGGCTTCCTACGAACTTCATTCTTGTCTGCACAGACTTCATACAGACAGTGGAATCGGATAGGGGTAGGCTCAAAAGGCAGTCCCTGCCTCATTGATTTTCTTTTACTTGGCCAACGCCAAGAGGTTCTTGCTGGCATTGATATCTCTGTCAAGGTATTCCCCGCAATTCGGGCAGTCCCACTCCCTGATATTGAGCGGCTTCTTGCCGTCTCGGTGTCCGCAACTCGAACAAACCTGACTAGACGGATAGAATCGGTCTGCTTTGATAAGTGTCCGTCCTTTTTGCTTGGATTTATATTCTAATTGGCGGACG
>NZ_BAAGIR010000193.1:0-2955 GCF_054658155.1 Alkalibacterium sp. m-11 | reverse complement strand
AGAATCGTTCGCACCTGGTTAAGTGAAAGAGAATACAAATGGACTAATCCACAACTGAATAACCCTAAAAATTTCTGGAAAAAGTCATCCCTTGCGCCAGCAATTGACTTTTTTGGAAATTTTAACGTAAACTACTTGTGATAAAAGTAACAACCTATAAAACCTATTTATTCTAAGTTTTATGCAACACTAGTGATATAATACCAGTGTTACCTGAGAAAATCAGGTCATCACTATTACATTTAGTTTCTTTTTATAAATTAGCCTCCTAACGATACAAACTCAGCTTCCTGTTTGTTAAAAACGACCCATTCTGTCACTCCATGTTTTTATAATAGAGAAAAGAGATTGAAACTCACTATTAACATCATTCCACTTTATATGGATAAACTCTTAAATAATGAGGGATAAAGTGGATTTCTTGTATATTTTTTTGATGTGATTTATTCTTGAATTAAGGTACGTATCGATTACAAAAAAGGAGATGTTAGGACGACAATGTATAAAATTGGATTGGTTTATAACAAACCCAAAGAGATGACTGAAGAAGAAATGGCGCTTGACCCAAGAAGTTACCGTCAAAATGAAATTATTGCTAATGATATCAAAGAAGCATTTGAAACCAAAGGCCATGAAGTCAAATTAATTCCTGCCTCTACAAGCTTACTTTATGAGATTAAAGAAGCGGGTGAATTTGACGTGATATTCAATTCAGCTGTTGGAATTAACAATAAAAATGAACAAGCCAATATTTCAGGCATGTTAGAACTCTTAGATATTCCCTTTGTCGGTTCCGGCTTACTCCCTCAAGTTATTTCTTTAAATAAAGAGCACGCCAAAGCAACATTTAAAGCATCCGGAGTACCAGTCTCCCCTTTCCAAGTTTTTTATTCAGCTGATACACCACTTGATAGCGACTTGTCTTTCCCACTATTTGTAAAACCAGTAAGGGAAGGATCAGCTGTGGGGATTACAGCAGACAGTATGGTAAACAACGAAGAAGAGTTGCGTAAACAAATCAGTTATGTTTTGGATAACTTTAAGCAACCTGCTTTAGTTGAAGGTTATCTCATTGGACGTGAGTTTTCGGTAGCTGTTTTAGGAACTGAAAATCCAAAGACTCTGCCGATTATGGAAGTCATCATTCCTCAAGAATTCGGAACCACACAAACGGTGGATGTGAAAGCGAATAACGTTGTCACGCGAAGTTGCCCGGCAGATATCTCATCAGAACTCGCCGATGAAATATCCCAAACGGTTTTAAGAGCTTATAAAGCTTTAGGCTGTACGGAGTTGGCCCGAGTGGATGTCAAATTAGACGATGATGGTGCCCCAAATGTGATTGAGCTCAATGCGATTCCAGCACTTGAAGCAGGTTATGCTCATTATCCCTTAATGGCTGAAGAAGCAGGTTATGATATGCCTTCATTAGTTGAAAAATTAGTTGAAGAAGCAATTTATGCGAGCGAGAGCGGACGAATCTCTTTTACAAAAAGTTGTGGATTGAAATAGAGAACCTACTAGGTTTAAACGAATAAAAAAGAGGATGACGGTGAAATATCCAGTCATCCTCTTTTTTATGTATAGGAAAGTATAAGATGTTAAGGTCGATTGGTGTGACTCAAGGCAATCTTCCTTACGTTGAGAGGATTCACTTTTCAAGTGAAATCGATAGATTCAGCGTACAAAAGCAAATGAGTCTATCGATAAGTGAAATACGTGCGCCATTTTAAGTCTCCAATCCAAGTATGAACGTTTAAATGCTCTTGAAGAAAAACGGTTCTGCTTTTCCAACATATACTTTCCTACAAAAAAAGACTCACAAGGAATCTTTAAAGGTAAGTTATTTATGAACAGGCTATTTTACTATTTAGTTTAAGAACAGGACAGTTATAGGAAATTTTAAGGATAATCGTGCTATGGTTAATCATTTGTACTGTACGTTACCTTCCTTCAACTACATCCATTAATTTATCTGAGCTGAAAAGAGATAATACAAAAGATACCGCTACTGCAATTAATACACCTACGATAAATTCAATAGATAAACTTACCGGTAAAAATTTTTCTAATGCGAATTCAAATACACTAAAGTAAATAAAAAAGGATACACCCATAAATAAAATTTTAACAAGATTTCTCAATTATTTCTCTCCCTAAAATATTATTGTTTTTCAAATCAATCTTTCTCCACAGAAAAATGCATCTGTGGTCGCCATTTGCCGTGAGAAGCTTCGGTCAAAAAGTTTAATGTCGTAAAGGCACTCTCATTAGCACCGAATACATCCGGTCCTGCAGTTAAGCTAATCGCGCCTAAGTCTGCTAAAATCCAGGTCATATACTTTTTGGTCCACTCTTCGTCTGTTACCTGATATAAACGGCTCAAAGCAATGGCATCTTTGTCTCCGAATATAGAATCCAGGCTCTTTCCCTTACCTGTCTCATCCTTTAAAAAAGAGCTTAAAGAGTTAAAGAATAACTCTCTTTGTTCTTCTGTGACAGTTTCGTATTGAAGCATAACTTTAAATACCGCTAACAATTCAAAAATAGCCTGATGTTCGGGTAAGTCGTAATACGCGAGTTCTGTATTTTTGTTTTCCACGGTTTCGTTCATGGCTCGCACAAAGACTGTAAACTTAGTCAGATTGGTTTCAAAGATAATGTCTCCCTCGATTAAATCCGGATCTAAAAATAAATACTCTCTGGCCCATGGATTCTCTTCCAGTATTGTTGTTAAGTCTGCCATCCCTGTAAATCCCTTTCTTCAAATCCTTTATACATGTAGTATAGCATATTAGGCTACATACTGAAGGACTGATAAATGAATCGTATGTGTAAAGCTATTCTCGGAAATTTATTCTAGAAATCTGAAACGCAGTTTATTGTTTTTGACTTTCTCAAGCCTTTTTTGCTCTTCGAGCTTTTAAAAGGCTTGAGAAAGTCAGTTCTAATTAA
>NZ_BAAGIR010000192.1:0-2963 GCF_054658155.1 Alkalibacterium sp. m-11 | reverse complement strand
CCAAAAGTCAAGTAATAAGCATAAAAATGTGAAAAAATTTAAAAAAAGAAAATAAGTGGAGGGAAAACTCAAAAGAGAAAACCCTAAATCCACTTATATAGAGCATCTATAGTTTCCTAGGTGTCTCCCTATTATTAAGGAGGAAGAATAATGAGTAAAAAAGGAATTATCGATCCAGGACACGGTGGAACAGATCCGGGCGCTACAGGTTTTGGGATTCGTGAAAAAGATTGGTGTCTACGTATCAGCTTGTATCAGCATAAAAGATTGCGTGAGCTGGGCGCTGATGTCGATCTAACCAGGGACAAAGATGTTACGCTCGATTCTGTTGCCCGTACGAATAAGATTAGGGGGAAATACGACTTCTGTATTTCTAACCACTGGAACGCATTTAATGGAAAAGCCAGAGGTGTAGAGACGATTTATCCTATTAGAGTTACTGACCGTTTTGCACGAAACATAGCCAATAGTTTAGTCAATGTGTCTAAGCTGCCACTAAGACGAGTGTTCAATCGTCGAAATAGTGCTGGAACTGACTGGTACTTCATGCACCGTTTGACAGGCAATGTAGAGACAATTATCATCGAGTATGCATTCATGGATCACAGAGCAGACCATGATTGGTATCTCAATGATCAAAACTTCTATAAAGCAGCTGAATCAGTTGTTGAAGAGATTTGTAAATATATCGGCATTCAGTATAGAGGACCTAAATCATCTGATCAGCCTAAAGTGGATTTGCCAATTGTATCCGGTACTTTATTCCGTGTTCAAGTTGGAGCTTTTGGTAAACTGGAGAATGCCGAGAGACTTCAAGAAAGACTTGAAGCTGCAGACATTGACACCTACTTGATACAGGATCAAGGGCTCTTTAAAGTTCAAGTAGGAGCTTACAGAAAAAAAGAGAATGCAGAAGCTCAAGCTAAGCGAGTAGAAGCTAAAGGGTTTGATACTTTCATTACTACGGCTTCTGGAACACCAGCACATGGAACTAAAGATGAGCCGACTCAGCCTGCTGCAGTAGTGACTCCTTCTACATCAGTGAGCCGGTCAGTAAATGCTGGAGATAAAGTCATTCTTAACAATTCAGCTAATCGATATGCAACAGGTCAAACTATTCCGGCATCGGTTAAGAACAGGACCTATACAGTCATGCAAACTAGACCAGGTCAAGTCTTGCTACAGGAGATTATGAGTTGGGTACACGTGGCGGATGTTAGATTATCCAGTGCTGCATCTGCAATTGAATCTGGAGACAGAGTAACACTCAACAGTAACGCCAGCAGATACGCAACTGGAGAAAAAATTCCAGCTAGTCGAAAAGGACAGAGGTATACTGTACTGCAGACCAGAAGCGGACAAGTATTACTCAGAGAAATATTGAGCTGGGTCCATACTAGAGATGTAACTAAGCTATAAAAATCGAGTTATATAGATACCTCCAGGAGAAATTGAGTAAGCAAAATCAATTCTCTTTTGAACTATTCGAAAAATACAAAAAGTTAAAAGCGTAGAAGTGAGTCTATACAATAGAAGAAACAGAAAAAGAGAGCAGTTATTAGCTGCTCTCTTTAGGTCTACTATATTATTTCTGAATTATTTCTGAGTTAAAACTCAAAACCCGCTATGTAATCAGTCTCGTTAGAGAGATTTTACGTTTCGGGAGGGATTCGAACCCCCGACCGTTCGCTTAGAAGGCGAATGCTCTATCCAGCTGAGCTACCGAAACTTTTTCAACAACAGAATTTATTATATAACCTTTAGGAATAAAAGTCAACAGGAAAAAGCAAACTTTCAAGTAGTTAAAATTGGTTAGTTGATTCCTCCTTTGGTAAAATGAGTTTACACATTGTTTAGAGGAGGATAACTAATGAAGTTTGTCACAGCCCAGCAAAGTCTTGAGGCGTTTGCCACTGAAGTAGAGAATCTGATTCAAAGTGGTGCTTATCATGCAAATGCCCTTCTAGTCGTATCTCTTGAGGAACATGTTTCTGAAGTTAAATCCATGGTGCCGATTGAAATTGAATCGGTCAAAGAGGAGGACTTCAAAAATAGCCACCCGCTTGACGGACATGGTCTTGATGAGAAGGAAGTTAGCTTATATGATGATATATTGAAAAGAGGAGGATATGTCTTGTTTGAAAAAGATAAATAAAAAAAAGAAGTAGTGAAGGAAGAGGGTAACAAAGAGGAAGATATCGGACTCCATGCACCTGGATTTGGTGTGGACCTGGAAGAACCAGATTCAGATGAAACGAATCACGAAGATAATTTCAATCCGGAAAACCCTAATCCACAGGGAGATAAACAGTAAATGGATGTAAGGAAGCCAGTGGGGGCTGGGAAAAAACTCCCCTAAAATGAATACATCCCTCGACCGATTTTGAGAAAAAATGGTCGAGGGATGTTTCTTTTTTAAAGACAAAATGAGCCCCACCGGCTATAATTGAAGTACCAACAGCAATTATAGGAGGGGCTCACTTTGCATCAAAATTATACCACAATGGAAACTGCTTTAACACTACAATTAGACTTCACTATTCCCGAGGATCACGAAGCACGTCTTATCAGTCGTTTCGTTGATTCTATTCCTGCGGAATTTCTTCTGGAAGAAACCTCTTCTACGGGACGTCCTGCGTTTCACCCTGCCATGTTACTTAAAATGTGCTTATTTGCCTATAGTCGTTCTACTTTTTCAGGTCGCACGATTGAACGCATGAATGACGAGTCCATTCCAATGAAATGGCTGACTGGCGACACATCCGTTACCTATAAAACAATCAATAATTTTCGTTCTAGTGAACATGCCAAGCGCCTGATCAAATATGCTTTCGTTCTGTTCACTTCACTACTCCAAGAGAATGGCCTGCTTCATGAGGAGGCTTTGTTTATTGACGGCACGAAACTTCAAGCTGATGCCAATATTTACTCCTTCACTTGGAAGAAGGCCATCGATCGTTATG
>NZ_BAAGIR010000191.1:0-3019 GCF_054658155.1 Alkalibacterium sp. m-11 | reverse complement strand
CCGGAACTCTTCAAGCCATTTTTAAAAGAAAATCAGCTGAATCAAATATCAAAAGCGGCATAATAATCGGTACCAAGTCAATGACACCAAGGGTCAAAGGCTATTTTTTAACTGCAAAACTTGAGTTCTTAAGTTTCCCAGTTTTCTAAAGAAGTAGGAACATTTTCCTAGCTCACTTAGAAAGATAAGTACGTTATCTTCATAAATGAGCTGAAAAAGTGCATCAACTTCTTAAATTAAGCGGTCATTTTTTGCAGACAAAAAATTTCAACTAGAAATAAAACAATTATTTATCAATTCACTGATAAAAATGGTTACTATAAATTAAGTAAGCACACCTTAGCAATTACAACCAGTTAACAGCAATATGATCCAGCAGACGTGAATACGCTGCTGGATCACATTGCCTTTTTTCGCCTCTTTTTTATCGGTATAGAATGCTTTTCTACAATTAGAAACAGCGGAACTATCGATAGTAGCATCTCCTGATCCCGCCGGATTATTGGTTTGAATTAGCGGTGCGCTCAGATTATAGTAATTGAACTTAAAGTCTATCTAAACTAAAGTTAATACTATTTAAAGTGTGTATGGATAAACGACTTCTGAATCGTTCACTCCACATAGAAAAATGCTCATACTGTTCATCGGATGGATCAGACATCACCTGTTTAAATTCTGCATAGCCGTCTACTCCTCCGACATCCTCAGGTACCGGGTCCCCTTGCATGTCTATTAAACGCGCTTTTCGAAGACTCGGCTTTTCAATGATTTGGGTCACTTCAATTCTATGTCTCCAATCATCTCCGAAATCATATTCATACAGAAAGACATCTCCGGAACGGATGTATTCCAGCAGCTGCACTTCTTCATCGTATTTCATTATTTGTTGTCTTTGTTTATACCCGAATGATTCATCGTCGTCTACTAGACAGACAGACATACCATTTGGTTTTTCAAAAGTGAATTGATGCAAATGATAATCGTCCCACATGAAGGCTTTCTGCAGTATGTGATGCAACTGATTAAAAGTATAAGTCATTGGAACCTGTAAAACCCTCACGACATCTTCTTCTGTTTCCAATTCAAGGCTTACCTTTAATTCTGCAACAGGTGGCGTGAATACGAGGTTCTCTCCTAATCCTTTATCGCTTAAGAATGATTCCCATTTATTTAACGGTGTATCTTCGGTTCCATCTGGATAAGTGACTAATCGGTTATTGACTTTTTCCATTAATTTCAGCTGGACAATCTCTTCATCATCAAACCCTCTCACTTCCATTCTTAAAGGTCTAATGACTTCTTCAAGATAGTCTGGTGTATCGATGTTTTCTCCCTTAGTCCATACCAAATCTCGGTTATCAAATTTCTTCTCTATTTCCATCTGCTTGACCCAATTGAGACCTAAATAGTCAAAATACGCTTGTCTGACATAGTGAATGATGTTCTCAATCTTACTTAATTCTTCTTTTTTAAGTGGCCAAGCAACAAGTGTTAACTGCGTTTCTAAATTGACAAGTACGAGCGCTTTTCTTCGATTCAAAATAGCAATATGGGCTAACCAAGCATTCTCGTTTGGATTAGTAGGATCGAGCGGCAAGACGTGACCTTTTGCTTTTTCTATTTCTGACATAAATTTATCTGTTGTATGTATGAGCACGGTGAATGCCTCCTGTTATTTGTTTCGTTTATCATAACATATTCCATTAACAAAAAAAGACAAAAACCAAAGTCTCACTCCTTACTTTTCCTTACTTTTGTGCTATAATAAGAATTATCTATTAAATTGGGAGTGAATGAAATGATTAGCTACAAAGAAAGAAATCCTGTTACTGCAAAAATCACATCTAAAAACCAAGTAACTATTCCAAAGTCCATTCGAACCGCATTAGATATTAAGTCTCATGATCACATTATATTTTATACTAACGAACAAGGAGACGTGGTTATTAAAAGCGTGGATAAAAAGAAAGCTTTTTGGGAAGATGTAGAGGAACAGCAAGCAACCTATGGCTCTATTGATGATAAAGAAATGACCTGGGGTGAAGATTTAGAAGCTGAGGATTTTGATTAATGGCTAAACTCAGACAAGGAGATATCATACTCGTTAATCTAGATCCGTCAAAAGGAACAGAAACAAAAAAGACTAGGCCCTGTTTAGTGGTCAGTAACAACTTTTACAATCGATATTTGAATACTGTTCTAATCGCTCCTATCAGTAACTCTCAAAAATATAAAGAAGAGCGTTTTACTGTTTCACCATTTTTCGTTTCAATTCCAAATAACGAGAAGGTAAAGGGCACAATATTACTTCAACACATAAGAAGTATTGATCCGACTCTCAGAGTTATAGGAAAGCCAATTTCACACTTAAACTCCGATTTAGTTAAAAAAATAAGTGACACTATTAACCACTTTTTCTAAGGAAGACAACCGTTCATTAAAAGCAGCAGACTTAAGGAATTTATTTCCAGTCGGCTGCTTTTATTTAATACATTAATTTTAACTTTGAATAACATTCTTGGATTAATTCTTTAGGTACTTTTTCAACAAAGTTAAATTCTCTTTTTTCTAAATCAATCATACAGTGGGTTATGGGATATTTCTTTAGTGGTACATCAAGCTGGCAAAAGGTGGTACATTCTTTGGCAAACAGTGGTAAGAAAGTTGGCATCAGTGGTACAAATGTGTGGCAGTAGTCAACTAAGTTTTCATTTTTCTCCATAAAAGCCATATGTTTCAAGTCTAGAATCTCTTTTTTGTTAACGCTTGGTTGAAAGTTGAAATCAAATTCTTCAAGTGATGTCCGTTTGGGAAAGCGTGCGCGCTGGATGACACGTTCCACAGTCTGATTCGTTTGAAAGTCTAATTCTTGATTAGTTAATTCTAGAAGAGCTTCTGTTAAAGAAAGCTCATCCCGATTGGCAATTTCAACATAGTTTGGCACATATTCTCTCATATGTTTTAAATTCAAGGCCTCTAGATTATTTAATAGCTTTTGATAGTTACTGCTCATTCGAAG
>NZ_BAAGIR010000190.1:0-3031 GCF_054658155.1 Alkalibacterium sp. m-11 | reverse complement strand
ATGCAAACCAACGGTTAGCTGAGAGAAAGAACAGAAAAGAAATAGCCGTGTAATTTTTAAAAAATAGTCATTTTGAAATTAGACGAGTGTTTCCTTTTTTAAAAAGTTAGTTATGAAATTGGTTCAACTATAGAGAAGAAGTGTAGTTCAGAAGATATTTGTCTGCTGAACTTCATTTTTTTGTGCAAAAATCTACTATAGCTAGTCAAACATATGCTAAACTAAACCATTTTAGAAATCGATGCAGTTTACAGGGGGCTTCATATGGTCAACTACAATAAAAGTGGTCAAAGATATAGTTTAGCTCCTTAAACTCCTTTAAGTTAAAGGTATTGTTCCAATGACGTAAGATCTGGCCTGAGCCAGATTACCATTATAATCACATGCATTTCACAAATCATTCTCTGTTATTTTCTCGTAAAATAGAGTATAGTAAAAAGCGTTCATAAACTATGTAAAAAATAATTTAGATGATACTGAACTATTTTAAATTGTGCGACTAGATTCCTCGAGGAGATAACCCAGTGAAAAGATTTAAACTCGTTCGTTTGCTATTACTATTTACAATGTTAATTGCTGCTTATTTAGTTTGGCAGAACAACGCCATTCAAGTGACGCATTATGATTTTAATCATCCTGATATACCTGAAGCCTTTGACGGCTACACGATTGTACAGGTGTCCGATTTGCATAATAAGGATTTTGGCGATCAGCTGACTGATAAGGTAAGGGAACAAAATCCTGATATGATTGCTGTGACAGGGGACGTCATTGACAGTAATCGCACGGATATCCCTGTTGCTATAGAAGCCTTGACTGAAATGGTTGAGATGGCTCCGGTTTATTTTGTGTCCGGTAATCATGAAATAGCGTCAGAGCAGTATCCTGCACTTCAAGCAGAAATGGAAGCAATCGGGGTAGTTAACCTAGACAATTCGTCTTTATTGCTTGAACGAGAGGGTACTGAAATCGGCTTGATTGGGCTGGAGGATCCGTTATTGGTCACACTAGAAGAAATTGAAATGGCCGGATCTCAGGAGCAGTTTCTGCAGGAAAGTCTGGTTGGCTTAACTGATCAAGTTGGTACAGACTTTAACTTATTGTTATCCCATAGGGCCGAAATAATGGAGTTGTATGCCCGAACAGACGTGGACTTGGCTCTGACAGGGCATGCTCATGGCGGACAGATTCGAGTACCAGGTGTGAGTGGTTTATATGCACCTACTCAAGGTTTCTTTCCAGAATACACTAGCGGTTTGTATGAAGAGGGTGACACGCAGATGATAGTAAGCCGTGGACTAGGGAACAGTCTGTTTCCTTTTCGTGTAAATAATCGTCCTGAGCTTATAGTGGTTACGCTTGAATCAGAGTAAATTTCAATTAAGTTATCCGCTGGCCCCTAACAGGTGTCAGCGTTTTTTTGGCTAACGGTAGAAAACTTCTCTACACAAGTGCAATTCAAGAGCGTATACTGGATATAATGTAATTGTTAGGAAGTGGAGACGTTTTGATGAAAAATAAAAGTATGAAACACTGGCTCGTGATGCTGGGCTTGTGTGGGGTGACCATCAGTGCTATCGGTTTACCAGTGATGTCAAACGGGGTATTTATTACACCGATAGCTGACAGTCTAGGCGTCTATAGAGGATCGGTTGCGATGCACAATACCCTGACCCTGTTTACTAAAGCCATCATGTCACTTTATGCAGGTGTTTTAATCAGGAAGTATCCCTTCAAACTGGTGATCTTATTTGGAGTAGTACTGGCTGGTGTCTCGAATATCCTTTTAGGCTTCTCTGAGTCGATTCTAATTTTCAATATATTAGGTACGCTTAGAGGAATTGGATCTGGTTTGCTGGCATGGGTTCCGGTAACGATCGTTGTCAACGAATGGTTCGAGCAGAAGCACGGGCTGGTGATGAGTATCGTGTTAAGTTTCAGCAGTGTGGGAGGTGCAGTCTTTTCTCCAGTCTTCACCAGGCTCATTGAATCTGTCGGATGGGAACTGTCTTACCAGATCATGGGCCTGCTGATCATCGCCTTTACCCTGCCCGCCTTACTTATCCCTTATACGTTGGACCCGAAGGAATCAGGCTATCTGCCTTACGGGGCTTTGGAAGCTGGTGACCAAGGCATTGAGAAAGAGAAGAAGACGATCAGGCGAGAACAGCTAGGCAGAATCAACGGAGCACTGTTTGCTCTGATGTTTACGTTCACTTTACTGCAGACAATGCTCATCGGTGTGCCGCAGCACTTCCCAGGCTTTTCTGGAGCCCTCGGGATGACCAGTGACGTGGGGGCAACGATGCTGTCATTCTCTATGATCAGCAGTATCGGATTCAAGCTCGGAATGGGTTATCTCAGTGACTTTGTCGGGCCGATAAAAAGTACCTTGAGCATGGTGGCAATTGTAGGAGGAGCAAGTATTCTTCTCGTCGTATTTCAGAATGCTTGGCTGCTTTATGGGGCTGCCTTTCTCTATGGAGCCATCTTCTCGATCCCGTCAGTCAGTGTGACCTTGCTGACTAAGGAATTTTTCGGGCGTTATCATTTTGTCAGGCTTTACCCGATTCTGGCATTTGCAACAAGCCTTGGTGGAGCATTTTCGATCTCATTGGTCGGATACATCTTCGACTTTACAGGGTCTTATATTCCTGCGTTTATCTTTTCTCTTGGCATTAACCTGTTTAACTTTGTCGTTTTATGGATCATGGTCCGAATGCACACGCACAATAGCTTGAGGAAGAAAGCAGCCTAATTATATGAGATAAAGACTTCATGGAGTATATCTGTATCAGAGGGTTCGATTTCAAGGATTTTTAAATCCTATATAATTGATAGGAGATAGTTAAACTGTTCATCATGAGGAAGAGAGGTAAAGCCGATCATTGAGATCGGCTTTTTTCTTTGTGCGCCCGGCATGGGCGACAACTTGGTGGTGAAAGTCCACTACAGACTTGGCAGTAGGAACTGTTAGCGAAAGTCAAGGGTGTCCGCCGTGAGGCGGAATCTGAAGGAAGACGGACGCAAA
>NZ_BAAGIR010000189.1:0-3070 GCF_054658155.1 Alkalibacterium sp. m-11 | reverse complement strand
TGATTCATAAGAAGACCTCTTTTCTGGATTTGTGGTTATCTCTAGATTAAGGGTCTTCTTTCTTTTTGTCTACTTTAATTTCTTGCCCTACTATTTTACTTTCCGACAACTATTTTACACATAGCCTCTTGAAAGAGGGATATTCGTTTATTGACTGCCTCATTAAAGGATGATTGATTGATTGATTGAGTGTGACTTCTAATATATCTTTTTGAAAGGGGATTAGTTTACTGAGTCTTTCGCTTCTGAACTGCATTATTGACAACTGATAATGTAGTTCAGAAGCTTATGACTTCCACGAACTTTACTCTCTGTGTTACTAGTGCAGTTCATGTCGTTTCTTGACTAATTAACTTAACTTTAATAGTTGGATAGTAAAGTTCATCAGCCGGTTTAATGTTGAACTACATTCTTCATATTTTGAGTATTATTTTTCCATACTAGACTTTACCCACATCATAAAAGTGCATCTAGTCAGAAAAGACACCCTGAAGGAAGTTCTCCTGCCTCAAGGTGTCTTCATCACTGTTCTGTTTAATTAAATCGTGATTCCGGCTGACCCGGATCTGTCATATCAGAGTTGCTTTAGCTATAATGTTTAGAGTTTCTTAGTTTCTTATCTCATCGAGAACAGCATGTACCTGTCTGGTCAGCGCCCACCACTCGTCACCTCGGGTTCTGCTGCTTTCACTGTCATAGTCGGACATCACTTCTGCAAAAGCCAGTGCTTCCCACATCAGAGGATTCTTAGACGGCTCGTCAAGCTTGATCGAACTTGTTTCTCTAGTTCGTGCATCGACCACTTCAGCTGAAGCCAGGCCGGTGATAGCATCCAGGACTAACGTGTCATCCGCAGTATAGACTTCAGACTGCTGCATTGACGTATTGATTTTTCCATAATTCAAGGTGACATCAAATCCATCATATCTCAAAATAGCTGTTCCTTTTCCGTCAACACCTGTTCTGATCGGTTGGGCAAATGCTTCGACCGATTTCGGCTGACCGAACCACTTGAGTGCTGCGTAGATGACATAGATTCCCAGATCATTAGCTGCTCCCCCAGCAAACTTAGGTGAAAAAATTGCCGGTTCTTCGCCATTGAGTACTTGATCATATCGGGATGAATACTTGCTGTAGGTCAATGAAGCCCCGTATATATCGGACTGATTGCTGATCAGCTCTGTCACTTTAAGAAAATTCGGTTCAAATATATGTCTGGCTGCCTCAACGACCAGCTTGTTCTGCGTTCTGGACAAATCTGTCAGTTCATCCCACTGCTCTGCAGACGTAACGACTGGCTTCTCAACGATGGCATGCTTGTTGTGCATAAGCACAGCTTTGGCCTGGTCAAAGTGCAGACTGTTTGGTGATGCAATATAAATCACATCAACCTCAGGATCACTTAAGAATGCTTCAAAATCAGAGTAGGCCTTCCTGCCTTCATGAACTTTCCTGAAATCATCGGCTTTATCCTGAGTACGAGAGTAAACTGCTTCTAACGTATACTTCTGACTTTTCACTGCCGCTTCAATAAACTGCTCAGTGATTCCGCTCGTTCCTATCGTACCTAATCTTAACTTATCCATGTATCATCGAACTCCTTCTAACTAAGTGCTCTGTTCCTCATCAGTATACCACGAGTGGGTCAGACATAGCTTCTATTGAAGTGTGATCACAACGATTTCCGGACGATTGTTGATTCTATATGGAAACGATGAATTCCCTAGACCTCTTGAAATAATCAGTCGTCTGGATCTGTGTTCTTCTGAGCTGAAAATGCCATAGTCGTATTTCGGGAAAAATCCTTGTCCGGGTGCATAAACCCCACCTAAGTAAGGAATTCGGGCTTGCCCTGAATGGGTATGCCCACTCAGGACTAAAGCGGGTGCTTTTGTCTGGTCGTACATATACTGTTCGAAATGCTCGGGTCTGTGTGCCAGAAGCACTTTAGGAAGTCGCTCCATTTCAGGCGTCAGTTCGATAGATTTAAGCATCGGTTTGGGCAGATTGATCTGATCCTCACGTTCAGCCAGTCCCATGATGACCAGCTTCTCTTCCTCGTCGACAGTCACCACTTCCGCTTCGTCCAGAAGAAGATGAACACCTGCTGCTGACAAAATCGATGTGAATTCAGAAAATGTCCCACTTGCAATATCATGATTTCCAGTAACTGCATATGTAGGGGCAATATTCGTACACAGTTCGGCAAAGCGTCTGAGCGGAGTATCAGCCAGACTGGATAATCCTGCCTGTACGAGGTCCCCGGTAAGGACGATGAAATCCGGTTCTGCTTCCTCAGTTTTCTGAATAATTGTTTCGATATAGCTTTTATTTGAACGTGGGGTCAGATGCAGATCAGTTAAATGAACGATTCTCTTTCCCTTCATCTGTTCATCAAGTTTAGGTACTGTCACTGAGTAATGTGTTGTTTCGATCAGATAGTTCTGAGTATATAAGTAAATAACTAGTGCAATGATTAAAGCCAGTAATATCCACACTATGATTCGTTCCTCCTGCAGCTGTTTGCTGTCGTTATAAAAATACTAGCTATATTGTATCATATAATGCATCTTGAAAGCGTTATTTATTTTTCTATGGTAAACTATTAGTAATAAAAGTGAGAATTCAAGGAGGGGTTATATTGGAAAACGATCCGACTTTGCACCAGGATCAGCAGAATCAGGCTGATCATTTTTTGAAAACTAAAGCGACGGAGAGTGGTAATGAGTTTATAAAACGTGACCCTGTTTCTGACGACCGGGAGCTCTCTGAAGAAGAAAAGGCTCAGATAACCAGACCGGAAGATTTCGAAAAGTTCAATCTGGACGATCTGGACCAATTGAATGATTCAAACGAGTGAACTACCCACCACTTAAATCCTCCGGATTTTGAAGTGGGGCTTCCTACGAACTCCATTCTTGTCTGCACAGGTTTCATGCAGATAGAGGAATCGGATATGGGTAGGCTCAAAAGGCAGTCCCTGCCTCATAGGTTTTCTTTTACTTGGCTAACGCCAAAAGGTTCTTGCTGGCATTGATGTCTCGGTCCAGATACTCCCCGCAATTAGGGC
>NZ_BAAGIR010000188.1:0-3103 GCF_054658155.1 Alkalibacterium sp. m-11 | reverse complement strand
CCACTCAACTGGATATGAGTATTCACTATTAAATAAATGGACACCTTATCCATAAGAAATCAGGCTAGAAACAGCTTAACCAAGCTGTTTCTAGCCTGTTTAGTCTTCTTTAAGTGCGAAACTCAGGTCTTCGGCTGCTTCCCTGACAAAGGAGATGATCGGATCAAAAGCATCAAAAGGATGATGGAAAAACAGATCCTTTTTTCTTGCCAGCGCATAGACTGACTGCTTTTTCAGCTCAGCTGGATAGTTTGGCTCAAATGGCCTGAAGGATTCTGTTATTCCCTGCTCCTTCAAAAGAGGGATGATTTCACTTAAAAAAGTCAGATCCAGAGGGCCATTCAGGGTATAGATATCCCGCTGCTTGATAGATAGAGCTTTTTTAAGCAAAGCGACATCCTCATTAACTGAAACTGCACTCTCTCTCCGGTCGATTTCGAGCCTCACAGCCATTCCGTTTTTACGTTTCTCCAGATAGTCTTCAATGGCCGAAAGCAGGTCATCTGCGCCTTCTTCCTGAATCTCCAGATCGGCATTTCGTGTAATACGGAAAGTGAAGGAGTACGTGACATCGTAGCCTTTGAAGAGGTCAGACAGAAATGAATAAATCAGGTCTTCGATCAGCAGGAGATAGGTATGCTCGTTATTGTGAACAGCATACACCCTGGACAGACGTTCCGGAACTGGCACGATGGCTATGAACGGCTTACCGGACCGCTTCAGTTTGACGAACAAGTGCAATACTCCATCGCTCAGATGAGGAAACGGACGATAGGCATCGATACCGTAAGGAGTGATAGCCGGCTTGATTTCCCTTTCGAAGATGGCTCGGGCCTTATTTTTGTCACTTTCGTTCAGTTCCCATACTGATTTGAAATAAAGCCCCTCTTCATTCAGCTGCTTTCTTTTAAGGTCAAACAGATCATACTGGCGGCGCACATTGATCCGGTTTTTCTTAGTGATCTCCTGAAGCTGCTTTTTAGGCGTCCACATCTTTTTCGTGTCCGGTTCTTCAACCCCCATTTTCTGCTGATCCTGAAGTCCCGCGACCCTTACTTTATAGAATTCATCCAGGTTTGATGCCCCAATGGATAAAAAAGTCAGCTGCTCCAATATAGGATTGGCAGGATCGTTCGCTTCTTCAACGACACGGGCATTGAAATCGAGCCAGGACAGCTCTCTGTTCTGGAAATGAATCGGATCATCAATCATGATTTCTCTACTGCTCATACTTATTCCTCCGCTTTGATAGAGCCTTCAGTCACACTCTTAAGTGAAATAGTAAGTGGTTTGCCAAGAACTCGTTCGAAATGGTTCTTATGCTTGTTTAACCGATATTCTTCTGCAATCGCATCACCCATATATGTCACATCCAGACGGTAGTCATCCCCGTCTTCCTCGAGAGCCATATCCTGAACAAAATTGACGTGTGAATCATTCAGCGCCTCCGCAAACTTGATGATGCAACCCAGATGAAGCAGGGCTTCCTTTTCATCATCGCTGAACCAGTCGTCTACTGTTTTTACATATTGTTTGAACAGTGATCTGTTTTTATAGCTGGCCAGCAGAGCCAGTCTGACCCTGTCTTTGTGACTGAATCCATGAAGATTCGTATTGGAAATGATGTAGAATGTGTGCTGCGATTTGGAATCATCTTCTATATAACTGCCCAGGTAATATAAAGTTGCTCCATAATGAAGAAGATAGAGCTGCTCTTCGCTGACTTTCAGGATACCTTTTTCCTTTAAAAGAGTAATGAGCTGGTCAGCGAGCATGATGCGCTGATGGGCACTGATCGGGCGTATATCATACTGTTTGAACAGGCGCTGAACAGTCTGACGCTTCACACCGTAAAGATCATAGGGCTCTCTGTACTCTTTGTTGAGCCGTTCAAGGATGATGCCTTCACGCAGACCTCGGTTACTGATGGCAAAGCTTGGCGCAGCCATCACATCGACTAGTTCCTTGAAGACAATCCCTGCTGGAATGATGATGTCCCGGCGGTCCCCGCTTAAGCCATCAAGATCGCTCAAGTCGTCCATAGAACTATCTACTAGCAGATCAAAGGTGTTTTCCAGCTCATCGGGTGTCATCTGATATTCATGAATACCGGCAATTGGGTAGTCGGTCTGACGCTGGTTGATTTCAGCATAGTTACGTGCCGACCCACCGATTCCGATCAGAGGCACCTGCGCATTGGGCACCCACTCAAGCTGCTTGAACTGATCTCTGATCCACTTGGTGGCTTTCTCAATAGACTTTTTGTCATTGTGCTTTTTGTCCGAGAAAAACTGTCGTCTTAAAGATACCGTTCCGAAAGGGAAACTGTGTACTTCCTTGACTTCTTTGTCTTTGAAAAGGGTCAGTTCAGTACTCCCCCCACCGATATCGATACTGATTCCATCCATAAGGTGCATAGTATGCCGGACTGCATAGTTTCCGTAATACGCTTCTTTTTCTTCCGCAAGCAGCTCCAGTTCCAGCTTGAGAACCTCTTGTACCCGCTGGATGATGGTGTCACGATTCGCTGACTGACGAACAGCAGCAGTAGCTATTGCCTTCAAATCTTTTATAGCGTAACGTTCAGCTATTGCAGTAAAACTTCTGAGGACAGCCAGGAGTACGTCGATACCCTCATCAGACATCTTCTTGCTGTCGTCCAGATACTGGACAAGCCGGGCAGGTGTCTTGATATTCTGCAGCTCGGTCACTCCTTGATAGTCGTCCATTTCGAAGATGACCAGTCGTATTGTATTTGATCCCACATCTATTAATCCAAACCGTTCATTAGCCATAATGCACGCTCCAATCTCCTTTTTATCTTTAAACAAGCTCTATTTCTTAACTTAATCATACTAAAAGCGAGAAGGCTATGTCTAAAATCAGACCTTTTTTACAATTATATTACAAAAAACAGGAAAGCGATACCATAACTGGGTTTGATTACAATAGCTACAAGTATACAGCTTAATATTTATCTATGTGTAAAATAGTTGTCGGAAAGTAAAATAGTAGGGCAAGAAATTAAAGTAGACAAAAAGAAAGAAGACCCTTAATCTAGAGATAACCACAAATCCAGAAAAGAGGTCTTCTTATGAATCAA
>NZ_BAAGIR010000187.1:0-3111 GCF_054658155.1 Alkalibacterium sp. m-11 | reverse complement strand
GTTCGACCAATTAAGTAGTCCTGACTTTTACACAAATGCGACAAAGCTACAAATTGCCTTACTCGCCTACAATTTTGCGAATTGGTTTCGCCGACTCTGCTTACCTAGAAGTATGAGTAAAAGCACCGTAGGAACCGTTAGAATCCAGCTGATCAAAATAGCAGGTAAAGTAGTCAATACAGCCCGTTATACCACATTCAAATTGTGTAGCAGTTGTTTATACAAAAAACAATTTTGGTTCACTCTTAAAAAAATTCAAGGCATACCGCTTATTGAGTGACCCAATTAATAGCCGTTCATAATTTCAAAAAACTAAGATCATCTTGCGGGATAAGTCTGTCCATTTTTAAGCAAAGTGGAAAAACAAGGGTAATTTTAAACGAGAATTTAGCGGGCAACCACACTTATTTAGGTATAAGTATTAAATCGTCCTGACTGTCATTTGTTTTTGGCATTTTACAGGGAAAGTACCTATAAAAAAATCAAGTTATGAATAATGCAGGTTGAATATAATAACCCCTACTTCACTCATACTAGGATGATAAATGTGAGATGAAGAAAAAACCTCACTTTAGTTGTAGTGAGGGTGGTCTTATGCTTCATGTAGTGCCCCAATATTTAAATCAAACCCTGCTTCATGAATAACCTCTGCGGTAGTCGGGTGAGCAAAGATCGTTTTTGTAATTTGTTGCTCGGTAAGTCCATTTGTAATTGCAATCGTAAGGCTACTAATTAAAGAAGAGGCATCTGGTCCAATGATAGAACCTCCAATAATTTCACTTGTTTTGTTGTCTTTAATGAGTTTAATAAAACCATCAGACTCATTCATCGTTAAGGCCTTTCCGTTACTTGAAAATGAAACCTTACTTACTCTATAATCTAGTTTTTTATCTTTACATTCGTATTCTTGCAGACCGACGGTAGCTATTTCTGGCGATGTAAAGATGACATTAGGAACTGCTGAATAATCCATATCTGACTCTTCACCAAGTATATTATTAACAGCGTGGATTCCTTGATGTGACGCGACATGAGCAAGTTGGATAATGTTAGTCACATCACCGATCGCATAGATATTTTTAATATTTGTCTGCATCTTCTGATTAACGGCAATCCCATTTCTAGCTTCGTCCATACGAATTTTTATTTCTTCGAGATTCAGTCCATCAATATTTGGTTCGCGGCCAATAGCAACAAGCACTTTTTCACTAACTAAAAGTTGTTCTTTACCGTCTGTTTCGTAGGTTATAATTGCTTGTCCATTATTAGCTTGTTGAATTTTGGTTACTTTGGCTTGTGTATGAATATGAATGCCCTTTTGCTCGGATAGACGTTCGATTTCTTCGCATAAGTCATCATCTAGGATATCAAGAACATGATCCATAAATTCTAGTACATGAACTTCTACTCCGAGATTGCGATAAATACAGGCAAATTCCATGCCAATTACACCGCCACCAATAATGGTTATGCTATTTGGCAATTCAGTTAATGCCAGTGCATCCGTGCTGTTCATCACAAAAGGAAGTTCAACACCAGGAATGTTAACATGAGAAATCTTAGAGCCTGTAGCTATAATGGTATCTTTTGCTGAAATATGGGATGTATCCTTCCCATTTACAATGACTTTGTTATCTGATAGAAAAGATGCTGTTCCCTGAATGACACGAATCTTGTTCTTCTCCATTAAAAATGAAACCCCAGATACTAATTGATTGACGACTTCATCTTTTCGATCAATGATTTGTTTCATATTGATCTTTAGATCTGAATCTGATTCAATGCCAAATAAAGAACTGTTTTTCACGTTATCACAAATCTCTGCCGATTTAACAAGAGCTTTTGTTGGAATACATCCTACATTTAAGCAAGTTCCACCTAAGGTATCTTCTTTTTCAATAAGTGTGACATCGAGTCCTTTTTTAGCGGCATAAATAGCTGCCACATATCCTCCTGGTCCAGCGCCAATAATGAGTAAGTCCGTTGTCACCTCGTTTATAGGTTGTTCGCCATCCGCTTTTTGTTCACTTGTATCATTCTTTTCGTCACTTTCTTGAATGGACTCTATTTCAAATAATATTTGCTTAGAAGAAACTTCACTTCCTTCTTCAATGTGAATTTGATTGATGACACCATCTTGATTGGCCGTTATTGTTCGGTTTCCTTTACTTGTTTCGACCTCCGCTAATGAGTCGCCCTCAGAAACTTTGCTACCAATGGTTACGTGAATTTCTCCAACTTTACCCTTTTTTCCACCGGGAATTACAGACATTAAAATTTCCATTGCTAATTCTCCTTAAAAAGTAATTTTCTAAAATTAATTACTCAAGTTTTGCAGTTAAAAAATAGCCTTTGACCCTTGGTGTCATTGACTTGGTACCGATTATTATGCCGCTTTTGATATTTGATTCAGCTGATTTTCTTTTAAAAATGGCTTGAAGAGTTCCGGTAAACTATCAAAGATGGTATCTAACAAGTCTTGAACATGTTGTTCAGATAGTACTAACTCGTTCATTAATGTCTCTTTCAGACAGGCCATTACGAGAAACAGCGATTGCGCGAATCGAATGTTCTCCATTTCATCACAGCACAAATAAAACAGCTCACCGATGGTGCGCGGATCCTTCTCTTCACGGGATATTAAGGCGAACATCATATACCGGGTAAAAACAACCGCAGTATGGGCAACCATATTGTCATAATCACGAGCAGAAAATTCATTAGAGAGCTTAAGGTAAGATTTACTGTATTTGAAGAAGGTCTCGATCTGCCAGCGTTTTCCATATAAACGAATGATTTCCTCATCTGGCAAGTCAACGTCAGTTGACAGAAGAGCTAGCCAGTTTTTCTTGCCTCTGCGATTGTCCCGAACAAATATTATCTTAGCCTGGATGTCTTCATTATTATCGTTCAATCCTAAGCTGACAACGACAGATGCTTTAATTTTCGCACGGCCACGCTTTTTCTTGAGCACTCTGTAGAGATCTTTCAGGTTATACTTTTGTCCATTGTATCCGTACGTTGTACGCGTAGGTTTAAGCATGCAGATGACTTGAAGCGGATAATCAGTGACCACTTGTTTGATGGTTTTAGGATAAGCGAACCAGCTGT
>NZ_BAAGIR010000186.1:0-3118 GCF_054658155.1 Alkalibacterium sp. m-11 | reverse complement strand
TTAGTTTCACTAAACCAACTGGCAGAGTCTGCTTACTTAAGATATTGAACCGCCGTATACGGAACCGTACGTACGGTGGTGTGAGAGGACGGTAAATAAATTAATTATTTACCCCCTACTCGATTGAACAGGAATCATAGGGCTGTGAGGAGATAACATCTGAGGCCTACTTAAGTCCGAAACAGGTCGAAGCTTACAATAAATGTCCGAAAAAAAAGCCCAGTCACAGGGTGATGGGCTTTCAGTCAGCTTGTCCAGAAGGTTAGCGGTCTTTCAGCCGACTGCCACCCCGGGGTGTAAAGGAATAGTACTTGAAGCACCATAAGGCACTCAAGCCGATAAGTATATAAACGATACGTGTTCCCCATTCTTCAGCATTGCCGAATAAGGTTTCTACAGCATTGAACCCGAACAAACCGATAAGTAATAGATGAATGCCGCCGATGATAAGTAATGTCAGTGCCGTGCGGTCAATTATTTTCAAAATGAGCTCCTCCTAAATGTTCTTATATTATAATCATACGAAATTTAATGAAAAATGTCGATTGTTTCTCATTGAGCAGGGAATAATTTTAACCTGCCCCTATGAAAAGGTGAAAATGGATAAAAAAAAGAAATTAAAGTGGGCTCATAAACACTCTATGTTATACTGAAAAAGTAAAATCGGAAGTGATGTGTAATCACTTCCAGAAACTTGTGTCCAGTTAAATGGATCAGTCTATCATCATCAGCAGGAGGGGTAAAAAATGGTAAAAAGTGATATCGAAATAGCTCAGTCAACAGATATGTTCCCGATTGGAGACATTGCTCAGAAATTAGGAATCGAAGACAATGCTCTTGAACATTACGGCAAGTATAAAGCGAAAGTGGATTACAGTGCACTACATAATCATGCGGGGAAAAACGGCAAGCTGATCCTGGTGACGGCTATCAATCCGACTCCAGCTGGAGAAGGGAAAACCACGACCTCTGTAGGTCTGGGAGACGCGCTTCAGAAAATTGGCAAGAAAACAGCCATTGCTCTGCGTGAACCCTCGCTTGGACCGGTTTTCGGAATCAAAGGTGGGGCTGCTGGCGGTGGATACGCTCAGGTGATTCCAATGGAAGACATCAACCTTCATTTCACAGGTGATATTCATGCCATAGGGGCTGCCAACAATCTGGTAGCGGCGATGATCGATAATCACATTTATCAGGGAAATGAACTGAATATAGATCCGAGACGCGTGACTTGGAGACGGGCAATGGACATGAATGACCGTCAGCTCCGCTCGATCGTCAGCGGAATCGGCGCTCGAACGAACGGGATGCCAAGAGAAGACGGGTTTGATATTACCGTTGCTTCTGAAATCATGGCTGTGTTGTGTCTGTCCAGTTCAATGGCTGAAATGAAAGATAAACTGAGAAACTGTCTGATCGGTTACACCTTCGATAATGAACCAGTGAAGCTGGGAGAACTTCAAGCTGAAGGAGCGGTATCGGCGCTGCTTAAAGATGCGCTCAAACCGAATTTGGTTCAGACTCTGGAACATACGCCGGTATTCATCCACGGCGGACCATTTGCCAATATCGCTCATGGCTGTAACAGTATGCTGGCCACAAAAATGGCATTGGCTCATGCAGACTATGTCGTAACCGAAGCGGGCTTCGGTGCTGATCTGGGAGCTGAAAAGTTCATCGACATCAAATGCCGCATGGGGAATATCAAACCCGATGCAGTGGTCATTGTTGCTACGATCCGTGCGCTTAAAATGCATGGGGGAGTAAAGAAAACGGATCTGGATCAGGAGAATACGCAGGCTTTGAAAAAAGGCCTACCTAACCTGCTTAAACATATAGAAAATATCCAGGAGACTTTCTCTCTTCCTGCAGTCGTTGCGATCAATGCTTTTCCTGGTGATACTCAAAATGAACTGGATGTGCTGAGGAAAGCTATTGAAGAAACGGGAAGCAAGGTTGTCCAGTCAGATGTCTGGGCCAAAGGCGGAGAAGGCGGAGTAGAACTGGCTGAAGAAGTCGTCCGAATGACCGAAGAAGAGTCTGACCTGAGCTACGCTTATGAACTGAGTGACCCGATTGAAGAAAAAATAGAGAAAATCGTCCAGTCTGTATATGGCGGAAAAGGAACGGAATGGAGCAAAAAAGCTAAGACGATGGCGAAACGTCTGGAAAAACTGGGGTATGGGGATCTGCCGATCTGTATGGCGAAAACACAGTACTCCTTGTCAGATACAGCGACTGCTTTAGGTCGCCCAACAGATTTCAATGTCAACATCAGAGATTTGACTGTGTCTGCAGGGGCGGGATTCATCGTCGTCCTGACAGGAAATATCATGCGTATGCCTGGTCTTCCGAAAGTGCCTTCTGCGGTACATGTGGATGTGGACGAAAACGGCAAAATTTCCGGACTGTTTTAGGAGGCTTAGGAATGAACGAACTGACGATTGAAGGCTATCTGACTGAACTCGGGAAGAAAGAAGGAACACCGGGAGGAGGAAGTGCCGCTGCTTACATTGCTTCAATGAGTGCTGCTCTTGTTCGCATGGTAGCAGATATTCAGAAAGACAAGAAGGCCTATGCTGATTATTCAGAAGAGATTACACAGGCTCTGGAAGCGTCACATGATTTGAGAAAAGCATTTGAACAGCTGGCAAAAGATGATGCAGTTGCTTTTGAGCCTGTTCAGATGGCATACAAGCTGCCCAAAGGTAATGAAGATGAAAAAGAAAGACGCCAGAAAGAAATTCAGAAAGCTATTAGAGGCGCTGCTCAGCCACCTCTTGAGATGCTTGAAAAAAGTCACGACTTGATCGATCTGATCGAGCAGCTGACCCGCATGAAAATGAGAGGGACAATCGTGAATGATCTGATGGTGGCGACATTGTTTATGGGGACAGTACTTGAAACAGCTGTCTTGAATGTCACGATAAATACGAAACTTCTTTCAGATAAAAATGAAAGAAATGAACTTGAGAAGAAAGCAATCGAGCGCCTGTCAACCGGTAAACAGCGAATCAGCCAGCTGCGTCAGACCATCGAATATTTTCTGGAAAAAAATGAGTGGCCGGAATCTATTTAGGGCACAATGGTGAACAGGGCATGGGGAGAAACGTGCTGT
>NZ_BAAGIR010000185.1:0-3137 GCF_054658155.1 Alkalibacterium sp. m-11 | reverse complement strand
AAGAAAAGGTCTTGAGAAATAACTTCAAGCTATCGCTTGACCGACATTCATCTCCCACTTTCACTGGTGCTTCGTACCCATACGTTTAGAAGTGGGAGACTTCTTTCGGAATTACGTTAAAAAGAAATTTTACCTGTGCGAAAAAAAAGATGCCCTTTTGACGGAGGCATCTTTCTATGAATAAACTGCATTATTCGTGACTATGTATCACATGACACATGGTGGGACAGTACTTAGTGCTGCTTCCTTCCGGATCTGACACGGTTCATACGCCCACCATTGCCATGAGGCCTTGCGGCAACTACTATAATAGCATATCCTCAAGATGATTAAAAGGTGTTTTTTTTAATCGATCCGATTTAATGGCTAGTTGCTCCCCGCTTCAACTTTTTCAGCCTGTCAATTTTCAGGATGAGTACACTTACAGCCGACAGCTGAATCCTCTGATTTTAACCATAACCAGGGCACTGGTGCGGGATGCTGCAATCGGGATTATGATAAATACTGAAACCATTACACTCAGTGTAACGATAATTGAATCCGGCAAAAAATAAGCTACCCCCTGCAGCAAGAAAAAATAGAGCAAGTAGAAGAGGATACTTAGTGACGGACAAAGATACTGCTTCATATACTGATCCCTCCTTCAAAGGTAACTATACTGTAAAAGGCTCAATAATGAAAGATGAAAAGAAATGACCGGTCATTTTTTCATTATAATGTTTTTGAGTTTGTTCTAAGACGCTTCTTGTGGCCCACTCACCTCTCCTAAATACTATAAGCTGGTCATAGCACCTTCCTTAATACCACTCTCAGAAGAATGATCCCTACTAGTACATACGAAAAAAGACACTACATTGTCGATCTTCACAACGTAGTGCCTCTTCTCTTGATTCATTTAATACGTCAATAGTCAAAGACTGTCTGATTTACCCTTCTTTAAGCGGACCGCCCATGCCTCCGATCAATCCGATCAGAACCAGAACCAGCGCCTTACCGAGTGTTCGCATAGTACAGCTCCTATCTACAGATACATGTCAGCTTCATTTATCCGATATAATCAATATTCTCCAGTTTCATTCCGCTGTTTGGAATAGCCGGAACCTTCACCATGCTGTAGCCGACATCCTGCTCCGGCACCTCATAACTGATTTTATTGATCAGATAGTCCGTAACGATTTCCATAGCTCTAACAGTATTCCATTCTCCAGGGCAGCGGTGACCTGTATTATAATCTCCTCCGCCTTGAGCCACCAGTTTCATCTGGACCTGATCCGTCGGACTTGTATGCCAGTCTTTGAAACGTTCAGGATCAAACGCTTCAGGATTATCCCAGATACGTGGATCGTGATTGGTACCATAAAAGTCCAGGATTACAAGTGTATCTTTTTCAAACTGGTATCCATCCCAGATAAAGTCTTTTCTAGTAATGGACCCATTGAACGGGAAAAATGGGTAATACCGTCTGATTTCCTGGATGAACATATGCAGATAATAGGGATTGTCTCCGTTAAGTTTATCCTTGATTTCAGGGAAATGATGCAGGCTCAGCGCTGTGAAGGCAAAGTAGATGGCTACCGCTACTGAGGGACGCAGAACGTTGAGCAGTTCCACGGCAGCTGTCTTCAAGTCGAGCAGTTCACCGTCAAGATCCTTGAACCATGAAATCTGGTAAAGAGCAGTCTCTTCTTTCGGATGCAAGTCTCCGTCTCTAACCTGCTGAATCAGTTCCTTGTTCCAGGATTCGGCCTGCTTGCGCCCGATTCGTCCTTCTATATGACGCGTGCTGACGGCCATTGGCGATTCGAACATACTGACCAGCTGTTTTGTTCGCTTCTCCACATCTTTTTCGGGTAGAGGAACTCCTGCCCATTCACAGACAGCCTGTGTCAGAATTTTCTGACTTTCTTCATAGAAAACGATCGAATCCTTCTTGATCCATTCCTTTGTTTCCTTCAGCAAGTACTTCTCAACAAGTTTAGCCCAGACTTCAATCCGTTCTTTGGACATCAGTCCCATAAAGAAAGCTTTACGATGTCTGTGTGCTTCATCATCAAGTCCCTGAACCCCTCCTTTTCCGAGCAGTGTCGCTTTCGCAGGCTCAGGGGCAGCTCCTTCACGTTTAAATTTGCCTTCGTCATAAAAGAGTCTAGCTGCTTCTTCCCCACCAATAACTACTGCCTTTTCACCCAGTAAATGTGTTTCGAATGCGTCTGCTTTATAGATCTTATGTCTGTTAGGGGCATACATATACCCTTCTCTGAGTGCCTTCATTCCATTCTCGAAGCCGGCTTCTTTTGGAAAACTTCGTGTTTTCTGCATACGTCTCCTCCTTAAAGTTTTCTTATCTTTAAGTATAAAAAGAGTGCGCCACTTATCGCAAATGATCCCCCTTACTGATTTTGTTCCCTCATCTGCTCATCATATTCCGTTTTAAGGATCGAATAATAGACGTCATTGAACCATTCCCCTTGCTTCCATTTTCCGACATGACGAAGGGTCCCTTCCTTTTTCATTCCAAGACGTTCCATCACTTTCCCCGATACGGCATTGCGTTCGTCATGCAAAGCGGCAATGCAGTCGAGTCCAAGTGTCTCGAAACCTAACTTCAATACACGCTGGCCGGCTTCCGTCATATACCCTTTTCCGTGAAACGCTTTGTTTAAGGTGTATCCAATGATGGCCCGTTTGTCTTCGCTTTTGATTCTCAAATCAATTGTACCGATCATTTTACCTGTCCCCTTCAGCTCGATTCCGAACTTTCCGAACGGGTCTTCCAGAAAATACTCAGTGATGGCTTCTTCCGTCTTTTCAAGCGACGTATGTCTTTCAAAAACATAATAGGTCGTCTCTTCATCCTGGGCATATTCGTACATATCCGGTGCATCTTTCAATGTGACCGGTCTGAGAATCAGTCGCTCTGATTCGATCCGATTGTTTTTTGCCAGTTTAACTTTAATTGGTATCATCCAATCCCTCTTTTCTTTGTCTTGCTGCTTAATTTTTATATTAATACTCAAGTTTTGCAGTTAAAAAATAGCCTTTGACCCTTGGTGTCATTGACTTGGTACCGATTATTATGCCGCTTTTGATATTTGATTCAGCTGATTTTCTTTTAAAAATGGCTTGAAGAGTTCCGG
>NZ_BAAGIR010000184.1:0-3235 GCF_054658155.1 Alkalibacterium sp. m-11 | reverse complement strand
TGGATCTGTTATAAAGCTGTTTAATCCAGACAAGGATTGGATTATATTACCTTCATCGACAGAAATCATCATACGAGCAACGAGAAATTTGGGAAACATAATTTTTCATAGATTATTGGGAGTTACCTACATAATTAATCAATTGTTAGTATATCATACTTATTTGGTTTTTAAAGTCTTTTGTTATAAATGGGTAACAAATGCCAAGCTAATGTTACAGAAAAATGACTGGCCTGCCGGTGTCATCCAGGAAAAAGACCTTCAGACCAGCTCAAGCTGATTTGAAGGTCTTTGCTTGTTTAATTAGCTAACTTTCTGCCCATCTTCATCATAAAAGATAGGATTCATCTGTGTTTCCACTGTTTCTTCGGTTATAACGACTTTCTTAATGTCCGGTCTGCTGGGCACTTCAAACATGATATCCATCATAATGCTTTCAATGATCGATCTCAGCCCACGCGCACCAGTATCTCGTTCGATTGCCTTTTTACCGATTCCACGAAGAGCCTGCTCCTCAAATTCAAGTTCTACCTCATCGATTTGCAGCAGTTTTTTATACTGTTTAACCAGCGAGTTTTTAGGCTTCGTCAGAATTTCGACCAGATCGTCTTCATTCAGCTTCTCAAGTACAGCTGTAATCGGGAGTCTACCGATAAATTCAGGAATCAGACCATATTTCAGTAAGTCTTCAGGTATGATCTGCTGCATGATGCTCTGCTTCTCATCTGCTTCTTTACGCTTGCTTGCAGCACCAAATCCGATCACTTTATCCCCCAGACGATTTTTTACAATCGTTTCTATTCCGTCGAAGGCCCCTCCGACAATAAAGAGTATATTAGTTGTATCAATCTGAATCAGTTCCTGATGAGGGTGTTTTCTGCCTCCTTGAGGCGGCACACTTGCAGTCGTTCCTTCAAGAATTTTTAAAAGCGCTTGTTGTACACCTTCCCCACTGACGTCTCTTGTGATAGAGACATTTTCCGACTTGCGGGCGATTTTATCGATCTCATCGACATAAATGATTCCGCGTTTTGCCAGCTCTACATCGTAATCAGCTGACTGGAGGAGTTTCAGTAGAATGTTCTCAACATCTTCTCCAACATACCCCGCTTCGGTCAGATTCGTTGCATCAGCTATTGCAAAAGGAACGTTCAGAATGCGTGCAAGCGTCTGTGCCAGGTACGTTTTACCCGACCCTGTAGGACCGATCAGACAGATGTTACTTTTCTGAAGTTCAATGTCATCTTCTGTGTCTTCATCTAGACTGTTGATACGTTTGTAGTGATTGTATACCGCTACAGAAAGAGCTTTTTTAGCCGCTTCCTGACCAATGATATACTCATTCAGTATTTCTCGAATCTCATGAGGCTTAGGAACGTTCATTTCACCGTCGAATGACTGCTTGCTGAACTCTTCTTCCATAATTTCCTGGCATAAGTCAACACATTCATTACAGATATAAACGCCAGGACCTGCCACGATTTTCTTTACCTGCTCCTGTGATTTCCCGCAGAATGAACATGAGATATTTCCTTTTTGATCGTCATCGTTAAACATAGGCACGGTCACCTCTCTCATAGCCTAATAAGATTTTATGAATTTATGAAAAACGGGAATGCACGTTAGGCATTCCCATTTACATTTAAACAGTTTTACGCTTCGTCTGACTCTTCTGCTGCTTCAAGTGTTTCTTTAGCAGTTGAAGTGATCAGGTCAATTGCTTTTTTCAATGAGATGTCTCTGTTAAGAAGGTCTGGAGAAAGTACGCTGCGTACTTGGTCTTCAGGCATGTTGTACTGCTCAGCCAGATCAGAGATTTCTTTTTCTATGTCTTCCTCAGTTGCATCAAGGTTCTCCGCTTCAACAATTGCTTCAAGTACCAGGTTCGTGCGTACGTTAAATTCTGCATCGCCTTCGAACTGCTTGTGAAGATTCTGTTCTGTTGAGTTTGTCATCTGGTAGTACATTTCAGGTGAAATGCCCTGCTGTTTCAAGTTGTTCAGGAACATATCCATCTGACGGTGTACTTCTTCGTGAGCCATTTCATGTGGAATCTCTTCAATTTTAGCGTTTTCTACTGCTTTTCTGATAGCTTCGTCATCTCTGGCATCGTCAGCGGCAGTAGTCTTGCTTTCTTCAAGTTCTTTGCGGATTTTTTCTTTCAATTCATCCACTGTTTCTACGTCTTCATCAAGATCTTTAACGAACTCATCGTCAAGTTCAGGCAATTCTTTCACTTTAACTTCGTGAACCTTGACTTTAAATACAGCTTCTTTTCCAGCAAGTTCATCTGAGTGATACTCTTCAGGGAAAGTAACTGTAACGTCTTTCTCGTCTCCTGCTTTAACGCCAACCAGCTGATCTTCAAAACCAGGGATGAATGAGTTAGATCCAAGAACTAGTGAGTGGTTCTCACCTTTTCCACCTTCAAATGCTTCATCGCCAACGAATCCTTCGTAATCGATGACAACAGTGTCGCCTTCTTCTGCTGCATCTTCTTTAATAGTCAGTTCAGCAAGGCTTTCACGACGGCGATCCAGTGCTGCATCTAGGTCTTCTTCAGAAACGTTACGATCCTGTTTGGCTACTTCGATTTCTTTGTACTGTCCAAGCTCAACTTCAGGTTTAAGAGTGACTTCAGCAATCAGTTCCCAATCCTGGTTCTTTTCAACTGATTTGATATCAATATTAGGCTGAGCTACAGGCTCGATGCCAGCTTCCTGTACAGCTTTAGAATAAGCTGCAGGCAGCAGGTCGTTAAGCGTGTCTTCGTAAAGTGCAGCTTCACCGTACATCTGATTGAAAATACGTCGTGGCACTCGTCCTTTACGGAATCCTGGTACGTTCAAGTTTTTCTGAACTTTCTTAAATGTTTTATCCAGTCCTTTTTGTACTGTTTCTTGATCGATCGTGAATTCCAGACGGCCTGTTGTAGCACCTGTTTTTTCAAAATTTGTTTCCATGTATAATTACCCTCCGAATTGATTAGTCTGCTAGCAATCGTCATTATTTCCAACTCTGCGGAAATAAGCCTATTCACTATTTTTTATTTAAACATACTTAATTATCATACAATATTTAAAGGCTAATGTAAACTGCGGATGCTTAATTGTATGTGTCAAGACTTTGGCGGAAACTTTTTTTCTAGAGATGGTAACTCTTCAATTTTAATATTAAAATGGCTCATTCTGTGTGTTTCATTACCCAAACATTTTCTTCAGTTGTCCCATTGGAC
>NZ_BAAGIR010000183.1:0-3259 GCF_054658155.1 Alkalibacterium sp. m-11 | reverse complement strand
CCGGCGGCATTCAAAGAAATTTTGATTGGAAATCAGTCAAACCAAGAACAAATTGCTGCGTAATTTCTTTGGTGAGGGTTAATCCGATAGGATTGTGAAGCATTTATTAGGGTGCGAAACTTGAGTATTTAAGCATTATAGTGGTAAGTAAAGAATAAAGTTTAAAAGATTTCAGTAATATTCGGTAAATAAGCCGTACTCAACTAAATCGCCACATACCCAAAAATACGTTCAGCTTTTTTTGTCGAATAGTCGTCCTAAATAAATTATTTTTCTATGGATATTTTTAAATTATCAAAGAAATTATCAAAGATCAAAAGTGGACAAGAGGGTCGACAATTTCGAATTTTTCTCTCCCATGGGGGGAGAAGCCTCTAACACACTAAGAAAACAACCAAGGAAGATAAGTAAAATTCTTATCTTCAAACTTATTATGCGAGGAGAACTGTATATGTATTATGTAAAGAACCAGAGAAATGGAAAAGAAATTCACGATCCAAGAATCAACCTGGCAATTGAATATTACCTATTGAATGAAGTAGAGCTTGATGAGCCGATTCTGCTATTCTATATTAATGATAATTCGATTATTGTCGGGAGAAACCAGAACACATATGAAGAAGTAAACACGACATATGTAGACGAAAACAATGTGACAGTCGTTCGTCGCTTCTCTGGCGGAGGAGCTGTCTATCATGATATGGGTGTACTGAACTTTTGTTTTCTGACTAAAGATGATGGGAACTCCTTCAGAGACTTCAAGAAATTTACTTCTCCAGTCATTGATGCGCTTCATCAGATGGGGGTAGAAGGGGCAGAACTTCGTGGGAGAAATGATCTGGTCATTGATGGTAAAAAATTCTCAGGCAATGCCATGTATGCTAAAAACAACCGCTTGACTGCTCACGGCACATTAATGTTTGATTCTGAAATCGAAGCAGTCGTCAAGGCTCTTAAACCTAAAAAACATAAACTGGAATCTAAAGGGATCAAATCCATCAGAAGCAGAGTAACAAACATCAAACCTTATCTGGATGATTCTTATCAGTTTATGAATGCAAAAGACTTCAGAGACAAGCTGCTGCTTTATATTTTTGATACTGATAAGTCTGAAGACATTAAAGAGTATGTTCTGACAGATGAGGATTGGGTCAAGATAGAAGCGTTCGCTGAACAGTATACAGCAAATTGGGAATGGAATTACGGAAAATCTCCATCCTTTGATATGGAAAGAAGTGAACGTCTGTCTGTAGGAACAGTAGAAGTTAAAATGAATGTAAGAAAAGGAAAAATAGAGGATATTCGTATTTTCGGTGATTTCTTTGGTATGGGCGAAATAGAAGATGTTGAAAAAGACTTGCAAGGTGTTCCATATACCCGAGAAGCCATTACTCATGCATTAAAGGATATCGACACTCAAACCTATTTTGGAAATGTAGATATTGAAGAACTTGTTGATCTTTTATACTAAGACCAGTTCTCTAGGTAAAGCTCCAGCTCAGTTTTAATACTGGGTTGGAGCTTTTTGTGTCTTAACGACACTCTAGATTATAAAAGTTATAATCTGAGTTCGCAGATATTCATATATCAAATTCTTTAAAACCTCTATATATCAACTTTTTTTAAGAACTATGTATAATAAAACGAAGAAATAAGTCAAAAAAATAACAAATAGGGTTTACAACTGTTCACAATTACTCTATAGTATTAAGTGTAGAAGATGACAATCATCTAAAAGAAACATTAGACATGAAGGGAGAAATACATAATGGTCACATTATTTACAACACCAAGTTGCACATCATGCAGAAAAGCAAAGGCATGGCTTGAGGAGTACGACATCCCTTACTACGAGAAGAATATGGCTCACGAACCTTTAAAAATTGAAGAGATAAAAGCAATTATGAGACTGACAGAAGATGGAACGGAAGATATTATTTCCACTCGTTCCAAAGCATTTAAAGAACTGGATATTGATCTTGATGAATTATCTTTAAAAGAACTGTTCGAAGTCATTCAGGAGAATCCGACATTGATTAGAAGACCGATCATCATTGATGACCGAAGACTTCAGATTGGGTACAATGAAGATGAAATCCGTCAATTTGTTCCTCGAGAAGTAAGAGCAATGGAACTTGAAAAGGCTCAGAAACTTGTAGCTCTATCTCAAGTATAAGAACAGCATATTAACGACTAAAAAAGAATCGACAGTGGGTCGGTTCTTTTTGACCTTATGAGAACAAAAAAGTACAATGTAATCGTCATAGCTTGTATTTGCAGGCTAGCTTTTGTATAATAATCTAAGTGCAGTCGATCTGGACTGTTTTTGTATACAAAAGAATGATTTATCATCCCAGATGGAGGACCTGTTCTCCACAGAATTGCGAGGTGCGGGATAATGGAAATTGAACATATCAATGAAGATACTATACGAGTGGTCATCGAAAATACAGATTTAGAAGAACGTGGGATTACATTCCTGGACCTGTTAGGAAATCAGAAGCAAATCGAAAAATTCTTCTACAGTATATTGGAAGAAGTTGATATTGATGAGGAATTCCAGGAATCAGAAGCAGTTACATTCCAAGTCATGCCGAACAACAATGGTCTTGAACTATTCATCAGTAAGGGAGCTAATTTCAAGGAAGAGATGAACCAGCTCACTGGACTGGGTGATGCAGCGTTTGACAGTCATCCGGACGAGAGTGATCATGAACTTACAGACGAAGTGGAAGAGTACAGTCTGGATGATAATGAGACTAAAGAGGCAATTGTTGTGTTGAACAATTTCGAACAGATGATACAGTTAGCCCAATCTTTTCATATGGAAAGCGGTGCATCAAACTTGTTCACGTACAAAGGACAGTATTATCTCCACTTAATTTTCTTTATTGAAGAAATGAATGAAAAAACGAGTGAAGAGGAGCTGGCCGTAGCTCTGGAGTATGGAGAGAAGAGTACGATATCCTCAGATGTACTCAATGAATATGCTGATCAGATAATGAAGACAAACGCCCTGGAAATGACCAGATACTATTTTAATTAAGAGGAAAGACCACAGAGATGATTTTCTTTGTGGTCTTTTTTGATGAGTATTTGAATAAAAGGACAATAGTATATATAAGAATTAAATGGAACTGTCAAATTTTTTATGAAAACTAAAAATTAAAGGTGGTGAAGGCCCACTGACTATACCAATCGGAGCCGCATTTGCCCTTGACAAACACTTGAATGGTTTCAGTTAAGGTCACAAGGGTGA
>NZ_BAAGIR010000182.1:0-3267 GCF_054658155.1 Alkalibacterium sp. m-11 | reverse complement strand
ATTAGAACTGACTTTCTCAAGCCTTTTAAAAGCTCGAAGAGCAAAAAAGGCTTGAGAAAGTCAAAAACAATAAACTGCGTTTCAGATTTCTAGAATAAATTTCCGAGAATAGCTTTACACATACTCCATATTCTAAACAATTGAAAAATTTGAGTAGTTGGTCTATAGTTTTTGTAAGCGATTTAAAAAAGGAGTGGAATTGGATAATGGTCAAGCGATTATTGAACTGTTATGCAAGTGATTTTCTCGAGATGAATAAGGAAGAGTTAAAGCAGTCGATCAAAGCAAGCGAAGGTCGCACTATTCTGTCTGAAAATATCGTCTCTACTGCGGCATCACCTGGACTAACCAATAGTGAGGTGGCCAGATCTGTCGGAGCAGACTTGATTCTTTTAAATGGCTTCGACTTGCTGGAGCCGAAAGTTAATGGGTTAGATAGCAAAGAAAATGATCCAGTGAGACGCCTGAAAGAACTTACAGGTCGTCCGATTGGGGTCAATATCGAACCCGTCGATCAGCAGGCAGTCATGAATGAAGATAAGCTGACGATTTCTAAAGGGAGACAGGCGTTCAAAGAGACATTCGAGGAAGCTGAGAATCTGGGATTCGATTTCATCTGTCTGACGGGTAATCCGGGAACAGGCGTAAGTAATAAAGAAATAAACAAAGCAATATCAGTAGCAAAAGAAGCGTTCAAAGGTCTGATTATCGCAGGGAAAATGCACGGTGCTGGAGTGAACGAAGCAGTGATCGATTTGGATGCGATCCGTTCCTTCATTGAGAGTGGAGCAGACATCATTCTTCTGCCAGCAATCGGAACAGTACCGGGAGTCACACCGGACGTCGTCTATGAAGCCGTTTGTTTATGCAAGTCTTCTGACGTACTGAGCATGTCGGCTATAGGTACAAGCCAGGAAACAGCGGATCCAAGCACAATCAAAGATATTGCTTTACAAAATAAAATAGCCGGTGTGGATATCCAGCATATTGGCGATGCCGGATATGGAGGAGTCGCACCTTATCTGAATATTCTGGAAATGTCCCGAGTGATTCGTGGAGACCGTCATACACTGGCGCGCATGGCCGGATCGAATGCGCGGTAATGATACTTGAGAAATGATTGGAAGTAACTATTAGTGAATATGGCGCATCTAATCGGTGATAACAATGTAAAAGAGGGACTTGAGTGATGACTAGATTGAGAAAACAGGAGAATTCAATCATATTAACTATTCCTGTATCCGAAGCTGAAAATCTTAATTCGAATACTGAGTATAGTGTCAAAATTGGTCAGTAAGGAACTATTTTACTTATTTCAAAATTAAAATTCATGTGTTGGCTCAGATATTGGACAAAGTTATGAGAAAGAGATGTGGGTTGAGGAGGATCTAAAGGGTAGAAAAGTTGAATAAGAGATACTATTATTTTATTTTATACTGATCTCTAAGCTGAAAAATGGTGGAGCGTGGCTCTGCCTTTTTTTTATCTAAAATACTCAGAAAAAAAGAAAATGAATTAAAGTATTTTAGTTAGTTATCTGTTTTTTCATCAATATTATATATAGATCGTTATTTAGGAGTGAAGAATATGATGTATAAAGACAGGTCTAAACCGATTGTGCTATTTGTTTTGGAAGCTTTACTTATAAGAGCAGATTTGAGTGATGAAGACAAGCAGTATGCTTATTCTCAGATGAAAGGGTATAAAGGGGAACTACACTTTGATAGTATTGTTGAAAAATATCTCCCAAATTATCTGATGATACCGGATCTCTTTTTGAAAAGTCAGGGTTCTACTTTTCAAATTGATATGAGTATCCTTACTGATCAGAAGATTTACATTTATGAAGTGAAAAATTACCAAGGTGAGCTTATGTATCGAGAAGGGAGGTTGACTTACTATTCAAGTGGGTTGGAGATATTAAATCCAGTGAGTCAAGTCCAGAGAGCAGCTATTCTGTTAAAAAATATGTTGAGAAAACATAATATTAATCTGGAAGTCGAACCATATGTCGTATTCATTAATCCCAACTGTACCATTTATCAGTCAATACCCGATAAAAGAATTTTACTCCCAAGTCTGCTGGATAGCCATTTTAAACTGATCGAAAAACAGTCCAATATAAAAACCAGAAAACTTTTAGAAATAGCCGAGAAGTTAACTAACCTAAATCTAAAGTCAAAGTCATACCTACTGACTGACTTGCCAGCTCATGACTTTTATCTGTTGAAAAAAGGGATATATTGCAGTAAATGTAATGAGTTTTTAAACAAAGTTTTGGGTCGGATGTGTGTCTGTAGGTTCTGTGGATTCAAAGAATCGGCAATCGATAATGCGATGCGACATACATTAGAATACCAGACACTTTTTCCTGACGAAACTTTAAAAACTGAAGTATTGTATACCTGGTGCGGCGAACTGCACTCAATGTATCGCCTGCGTAAGGTTCTAAAGAGTCTTAATGAAGAAAAATCTGGCGAGGCCAGATTATCATTATAGTCAGTTGATGCTGTGAGAAACGCAGGGTATAGTTCAGACGGGATGTGAGCGCTGAACTGCATTATGAGCACTTCTGAGTCGAGTTCGTGATAAAAGAAGTGAGCTGAACTACACCGCAATATGCTATAGTCTAGTTGGCAGTACGATTGCAGAGGTGAACTTCATTCAAGAGACGTCAGAATGAAGTTCAAATCGCTGAACCCCAATGAACTACATCTAGAAGCTTTCAATGAAGAATAATCTGGCCAGGCCAGATTACCATTATAGTCAGTTGATGCTGTGAGAAACGCAGGGTATAGTTCAGACGGGATGTGAGCGCTGAACTGCATTATGAGCACTTCTGAGTCGAGTTCGTGATAAAAGAAGTGAGCTGAACTACACCGCAATATGCTATAGTCTAGTTGGCAGTACGATTGCAGAGGTGAACTTCATTCAAGAGACGTCAGAATGAAGTTCAAATCGCTGAACCCCAATGAACTACATCTAGAAGCTTCAGATGACGAAAAATCTGGCGAGGCCAGATTATCATTATCGCGTTTGAAGCAGGCATTCAACCTTTTGATGTCTACTTAATCAAGTGCTTTAACGTAATTCCGAAAGAAGTCTCCCATTTCTAAGCGTATGGGTGCGAAGCACCAGTTAAAGTGGGAGATGAATTTCGGTCAAGCGATAGCTTGAAGTGGTTAATCTGTCCTTTTTGTTGTATACTATATTCAGTGGTAACCAACAGAAAGGAAGTGACATCAATGGAATTGGACAACAACAATC
>NZ_BAAGIR010000181.1:0-3274 GCF_054658155.1 Alkalibacterium sp. m-11 | reverse complement strand
TGCGTCCGACTTCCTTCAGATTCCGCCTCACGGCGGACACCCTTGTCTTTCGCTAACAGTTCCTACTGCCAAGTCTGTAGTGGACTTTCACCACCAAGTTGTCGCCCATGCCGGGCGCACATGAAAAAGAGAGCACAGTTACTACACTTGTGCTCTCCTTTATTGCCCGCTCCTTTTCATAAAGGTGCTATTACTTTTTCTGTATATTTTTATAATAATGTGACATCCAAGTATCCCAGTTTACGTGCCTCTCTAATCCTCTGCTGGTCTTCCTCGGTTATTTTCAGTAAAGCAGGGTTTTCAAGTATCATTTCATAGCCATATTCCTGTACACCTGACTGTATGATCGCTTTATCTATGCCTGTAACTATAGATAAAATCTTAGCTGGTTTTTTGTCTTTTGCTCGCTCGTCCGTTACTTCAGTAAATAACATCTCTGCTCCTCCTTTCTATACTGCTTCACCTATTTCTTTATATGATTATACCACATATGAAAGCGCTTCAACAAGAAGGATGTAACTGGATTATGTATATTTAATCTAATAAATGTGTAAAAGTTACGGCTTTGATCCAGCTTACTTCTCCGAGTACTGATTTCCAGCTGTAGAGAAGTTTCCTGGTGTTCTGACAAAGAACGTCAGAACTAAACCGAGCAGCGCGAAGACTGATGCCCATAAGAAGGCATGTGTTTCCTGAGACACTGCTGAAAGAAGCAGCGGACCGATGAGCGCAGATATTCCATAAGCCTGATAGAGCAAACCATAGTTCGATCCAAAATAGTATGTGCCGAAATAATCGCTGCACACTGCCGGAAACGTCGCTAGAAATCCGCCGAAACAGCTGACTATAATGCCTAGTATCGCAAAGTAAGTAAACGCATTGAGCTGAAATAAACTAAGCACCGCCATCGATACAGCAGTCAGACCAAACAGGAGAGTAAACACTCTCAATCGTCCGATCAAGTCAGACAGTGCACCCCATCCCAGTCTCCCTAAAGCATTGAATACAGCAGCTACAGCTACTGCATAACCTGCTGTTTTAGGAGACAGGCCGACCAGATCTCTCGCAATATCCTGAGACAAGCCGATAACCAGCAAGCCACTCAGACTTCCTGCAAAGTACATGATCCACAATAAGTAAAATGCCGGGGTCTTCAACATGCCTTTTGTAGTAAAGTCATTTTCGTTGACAAGCACGTGCTTGTTTTCTGACTGTGTTGGAACTTTAAGCATCTGTGCCCCAGTAATCCCTACTAATGCGTAGACCAGGCCTTGAACTAAAAAGGTCTGAGATACCCCAATCGAACTGATCAGTGCGGATAATAAAAAGGTGAACTACCCACCACTTAAATCCTCCGGATTTTGAAGTGGGGGCTTCCTACGAACTCCATTCTTGTCTGCACAGATTTCATGCAGACAGAGGAATCGGATATGGGTAGGCTCAAAAGGCAGTCCCTGCCTCATAGGTTTTCTTTTACTTGGCTAACGCCAAGGAATACTCAGTAGGCTTGATTGTCGCCTAGATATAGACTTGGTTATCATCTATACACAAAGCATACCAAATGAGAACGACATTTACCACTTCAAGCTATCGCTTGACCGAAATTCATCTCCCACTTTCACTGGTGCTTCGCACCCATACGCTTAGAAGTGGGAGACTTCTTTCGGAATTACGTTAAAAATAAACCCGCCCATTCCGAACGCGCCGATGATGATCCCTGTCACCATCCCTTTCTTTCTCGGGTACCACTTCAGACCAGTCGACAACGGACAGACGTAGACCATACCGACACCGATACCTCCTACAAGACTGTAGCCTAGATACAAAACTGGCAGGGACCGTGCCTGCGAGGCAATTATCAGACCTGCACTGAAACATATCATTCCGATCGTCCCAACTAGTCGCGGTCCGATTCTGTCCTGCAGTCGCCCAGAAAAAATGGTGACAAATGCGAAAATAAATACGATAAGAGAATAGGCCGTATAAACTTCTGTTCTCTCCCATCCGAAGGCATCGACTAATGGTTGGTTAAACAAACTCCACGTGTAGATCCCTCCAATACATAGCTGCATCATGACACCGCCGAGCAGCACTTTCCATCTTTCTGCAGATTGTTCCATATTCATTCCCCTTTTCAGAAATAGTATAGCAGATTATTAGTTTGGCAATCAAAGCGAATTGACTTATTCTACTCCATATTTAACTATGAATTCCCTTTCACAAGACATGACTGATAATGGTATACTGTTGTTGCATATAGAAAGGTGGAGATTAACTGTGCTGGCAGTCCTTTTACAGTCTTTTCAAATTTTTACTGGTCATACTAGTGGCCTACTTATTCAAACAAGCTAAAATACTGAGATCAACTGACGGAGTAGCCCTGCAGAAAATCATACTTAACCTGACCCTTCCTGCGACGATTGTTGTCGGATTTAACGGGGTTTCAGTAGAACCTATTTTGTTTATCATGATCTCTCTCGGTCTCCTCACGAATATCGCTCTTGTCACCCTGGGTGGCTTTTTATGGCGTAATAAAGAAGCCCCACTTCAGTCCCTGATGATGTTCAGTCAGGCTGGATACAATATTGGCAACTTTACTATCCCTTTTGTCCAGGGGTTTTTCCCGGCAGCCATTCCTTATATAGGTAGCTTTGACATGGGAAATGCACTCATGCTGTTCGGCGGATCCCCAATGATCGTCGATAAAATGACCGGACAGAATCACTCGAACGATGGTTATATCAGAAGGATCTTGAGGTTGTTCCGATCCCCTTCTTTCACTACTTATATTGTCATGTTTCTTCTTGCACTTATCGGTATTGTTCTGACAGAAGAAATGCTGTCAGTTTTCAGACTCTTTTCAAGCGGGAATGCTTTCTTGTCCATGTTCATGGTCGGCTTGTATCTAGAAATACGCATCGACTCAGTATCGTTCAAGCGAGTCAGACAGCTCCTGGCTACCCGGTATATTATCGGTAGCCTAGTCGCCGCTATATTTTTCCTGGTCCTGCCACTGCCAGAATTGGTCCGTATCTCATTAGTACTCGTTGCTTTGGCACCGATCGGAACAGTTTCTACTATTAATATGATAATTTACGGCAATAAGCGGTCCTTAGCCAGTTTTCTGTCCTCAGTAAGCATCATCATCTCCTCGTATAATAAGTTTGTAGTTAAGAATTGTTCTTAACTTAGTTGATTGATTAACTGTTTGAAAGAATGGAGCTTTCTCCCCCATGGGGGAGAAAAATTTCAAAAAGTCGCTTTTGATGATCCA
>NZ_BAAGIR010000180.1:0-3284 GCF_054658155.1 Alkalibacterium sp. m-11 | reverse complement strand
TTGCGTCCGTCTTCCTTCAGATTCCGCCTCACGGCGGACACCCTTGACTTTCGCTAACAGTTCCTACTGCCAAGTCTGTAGTGGACTTTCACCACCAAGTTGTCGCCCATGCCGGGCGCACGAAAAAAGCAGAGTGAGTCAAAATACTGACTTCACTCTGCTCGTAGACCGTATTATAATGATTTGTTTATCTTATCTACAGTATTCGACTGTCTTTTTTTCAATTCAAACGGGCTGGCCCACTCTTTAAGAGCGTCATAATCCGGATGATCTGAATCATTCATCACTTCAAGATAATAAGCATATCCTCCAGCTCCCCCTATATCTTCCGGAACGGGATCTCCCATCATCATTTTCAATCGCGGGCGAACCTGCTTATGTTCTGTCCATATTTTTCTAAGCTGAATAACATGCTCCCAGCTGTCACCCAGATCATAAATATAGCGGATTACCGAGTTTTCATCGTAAGATATCACATCGGAAAGCGTATGATGCGCTCCAGATCCTATATGATCATCGGTCATTCGGTTATAGTGCTGCATATGATAATAACCTTCGGATCCCATTAATGTGAAGCCGTCTTCTAAAATGAACTGGTGAAAATGGGAGTTGTTCCATAAGAAGACTTTCTGGATGACCGTGTGCAGGTCATCAAAAGAATAGTGCATCGGCACTTGAATGATGCGGATGACATCTTTCGCTCCTTCGAGTTTCAGTCGAACTCCCAGCTCAGCCACATCCACCGAATATGAAACTGATCCGGTTCCGATGATCTGCTCGAACTGGTTGGAAAAAGCATCTATCGCAGTCGGAGAACCGTCCTCCCCTTTCTTATTAATGCTGACTTTGTACGACCAGGTTTCCTGAAAGCATTCTTCATCGTCTGCCTGTTCACTATACATATGAAGAACGTTGAGTGCTGCGCTGTTTTTTCCAATTAAAGCCGCATCTGATGCTTTACTGGCCGTTGGTTTGGAATAATGATTAAAGTAAGCATTGACCGAGGTCTCAGAAAAACCCATCCGTTGCATCATTCGAGCCATTGCTTCGCTCAACCAGTCCCCAAACTCCAGATAATCCTCTTCATATGGTGAAAGAAAGATGAGGGTCAGACCAGTGCCGTCATTCGTCAGTACAAGGCAGTCATCCTGATCGACCGTCATCAAGTTTCCATGCCAGCTGAAAAACGGCTCATGCTTGTCTGCCGCTATCACTTCTTGAGAGATATCCATGGTGTCGTTAGAGTCATTCATAATTTTTTCTGCCTTTTTAAAGGCTTTTAACAGCTTGTTTGTTAAGTAAAGATGCATGGCGATCCTCCTTGAGTGTGGCTTACATGTCTTCATGCATGCTTGTATTCTTGGTGAATAGTCTAATCATACCGTTTTCCTTACCTGAGTTAAACAGCAAATTGTCCTGCAATGAAAATATGAGTTAATCAAACATCCCATTACTTGTTCAGCAGCTTATAACTAGAACTCATTCAGTCAGTCACTCGGCGGTCATCTGAAATAAAGTATTTCTAATTCTACTTTACTGATCTCTGTATTTAATAAGATATAACTAGACGCTGTCTAGTTACATCTTATTCTCTAAGAGCTTGATATCTTGTCATTATGAGGCTTGTAGTTGTAGTTTATTTATTTCTTAAAGGTGTTAATGCCATTAGAGGATCTGTAGTTACAGTTCAGTCTTTTCTAATTGGAATAATCTATTGCCAGATTCTCTTTAGTTACAGTTAACTGGTCAATTATTTTAATGAAGTCTCGTTAGATCAGCCACTAACAGCAGTTCGGCCCTTCCTGAATTCAAGGAAATGCCGTTACAGCATCTCTAATCTGGAAACCCCCACTGATTTAAGCAACTCTGCTTATAGTTGATCGATATACTATACATCCATATGCATGTAAAAAGCAGCTCGAATTACTTCGAGCTGCCTTCTCGTTAATCAAATTCTTCATACTCATTCCAACTCAGATCTTTAATCTTTAAAGACCACAAGTTTCTGGATGCGATAACTAACCAGAAAAATGACCAGATCAACTCCGGCTTTTAGAAAGACCTCTCTAAAACCAGTCAGCTGGAACAGTAAATAGACGGACAAACCAGAAGTAACTGCTTCTGCTACAGCTAATGAATAATAGCCTATAATTGTCTTGTTCCATTTACGTCTGCTCTTGAAAACAACTGAGCGGTTCATACAGTAATTAAATAGCGACGACCCTGCTCTCGCCAGAATGGTCGAAATAAGAATCCGCCTTCTGGCAAAGGTAAACCCAAGGATCAGTATGAACAATTGAAATAGCGTAATATCAAGTATAAAGGACGTTAGGGAAACGCCCATGAACTTAAAAAAATTTTTGAATAGCACCCAGTAAATTTCTGCAGAATCCTTGAAAGGATTGAAATGAGAGCTTTCATTCTCATTGATGTAGACCGTTTCGATCGGACATTCCTCTATCGTCAGATTCTGTCTGACTGCTGCAATCAGCATATTTGTTTCATAACTGAAGCGTTCGCCTTCAAGGTCTGTAAAATGATGTAAACTGTCCATATCTATGCCACGCAATCCTGTCTGGGTATCAGAAATGCGTTTTCCGTACAGCAGTCTGAACACATGTCGAGTAATAGTATTGCCCGTTTTGTTGGATAAAGGAACATTTTCAGAGTCAAAAGATCGGACTCCGAGGACCAGTTTACTCTGATCTTTAGATAAGGACTGACATATAGTCATAACATCGCTCAGTTTGTGCTGTCCATCTGCATCAGCCGTAATAACTCCATTCGCTTTGCTCATCTGCTCGTCATCCAATATGTAGGCAAACGCATTTTTCAGTGCTCTTCCTTTACCTTTGTTTTCGGAGTGCCGTATAACTTTTACATTATGATATGAGCTGCACCGGTCAAAAATTGACTGACAGGTATGCTCGCTTCCGTCATCAATGATGAGGATCGAAAGGAAACGCTCTTCACTCAATAAACGGACATAATCACAAAGTATTTCATTAGGATTCAGTGCCGGTATCACAATCACACAATTTTTCATACACTACCCTCTTTTAACTCGCTATAGTCGATCCTTATCAAAAAATATCCATATTCTGTTCATTATTAATTATAGCATATTTCCATGACAAGAGTCTAATAGAACAACTTAAAATATGTGTAAAGTTATTCTCGGAAATTTATTCTAGAAATCTGAAACGCAGTTTATTGTTTTTGTCTTTCTCAAGCCTATTTTGCTCTTCGAGCTTTTAAAAGGCTTGAGAAAGTCAGTTCTAATT
>NZ_BAAGIR010000179.1:0-3303 GCF_054658155.1 Alkalibacterium sp. m-11 | reverse complement strand
TTTTCTAGACCATCAAACCAAAACCTGTTTGACGAGATAAATCCAATAGTGCTGTAAAAACCAATCAATTGTATGCTCATTTAAGAGCTATTCCCCCAATTATTCCTTGGAGTTTCCTAGTTCACTCACTTCTTGTAATGCCTGCATACGATTTTCCCCAAAAGCTCTGATAATAAGTAACCCAATCACTTACTTCTTTCAACGGTATAGGATTAAGTTGATAGTGAGTCTCTCGCCCCACCTTAGACTTTTTAACTAGATCAGCCTCCCATAGAATGGTCAGATGCTTTGTGACAGCTGTTCTTCCCATATCAAAGTGCACTGTCAGCTTATATAGAGGGACAGCTTCGGATTCTGACAGTATGTGTATTAATTCTCTTCTAGTCGGATCAGCAATAGCTTCAAACACATTCCTGCTTTTCATTTTATCTGTCATAGTATCCTCCTTCTTAAATGAGACACCAAAAAGTGTCTTATGATCATCCGAATTATACGACACCTTTTAGTGTCCTGTCAAGCGGTACTTCTCACTAATTTGTGTCCTGTTATTATGTGATATTCTTGTTTAATACAGCAATAATAGTATACTTAATATAAATTGAGTAAGGAGCGGATACTATGTCAGAATACGATGTTCCAAAAGTTTGGGAATGGAATAAAGATGAAAAGAATCAGTTCGGGAATCAGCCGGTCGCAGGAAGTCGCTTTGAACAGACACTTCCCGTCGGAGAGGCACCCTTACAAGTTTACTCATTGGGCACACCTAACGGACAGAAAGTTGCGATCATGCTGGAAGAACTGAAAGATGCCGGTGCTCAATGTGCCGATTATGACCTATACTTAATTAATATTGGTGAAGGTGATCAGTTCGGAAGTGACTTTGTCGCAATCAATCCCAATTCCAAAATACCAGCCATGATGGACTACTCTTTGGATAAGCCCCTGCGTGTGTTTGAGTCTGTCAATATCCTATTATATCTTGCGGAAAAATACGGACAGTTTATGCCGGATGATCTAGCCGAAAAAACAGAACTGATGAACTGGCTGTTTTGGCAGACAGGAGCAGCCCCTTATGTCGGCGGTGGATTCGGACATTTCTATCACTACGCGCCAACTAAACAGGAGTACCCGATCAATCGCTTTACGATGGAAACGAAACGTCAGCTTGACTTGCTCGACAGACATTTGGCTGATAAGGATTACATCAATGGGGACACCTATTCCATTGCAGATATGGCAATCTGGCCTTGGTACGGCCGTCTGATCCAGGGCAAACTGTACGGTAATGCAGCAGAATTCCTGAAAGCAGATGACTACACTCACTTGAAAGAATGGGCAGATCGTATTGGCGAAAGACCAGCAGTCAAACGTGCGCTTGATTTGGATTACAAAGCTATTAAATAACATCTCAGATAAATAGAACCCCTCGAGCAGACGACTTTATGGTCAAGTCTGCTCGAGGGGTTTTTGAAGATTCTTCTTAAAGATTTTATCTTATCCGATGGACTCTCTCCTTTTTCATGTATTAATTAGTATAAGCGCGATGATGGTCATGGCAATCGCCAGCTGATTCTTGGCTGCAATCTTTTCTTTATATATAAGTAAGCCACCCAAATTGATCAGGACAATGCTTCCCGCACTGTACATTGGAAAGGCCACTGAAGTTTTCACAGTTCCCAGAGACATGATCAAGAAGTAGGAAGAAAACAAATTAGGAATGCCGACCGCAAAACCAATCAGAATGTCCTTATATGTCGCTTTCCCCTTAATATGTAGGATATAAGTCACACTGATGATAAAAGCGACGAAAAATACAGCAAAGAGAAATATATCCTTATACTCATTTAAAGCATACTGTTGATAGATTTTATTGAAGAATTCTGCCATACCTCCAAATAAGAATAGAAGCAGTAAAGCCGGCTTAAAATCAAGTGTCTTGATGGAACGCTTAGATAAATTGACCACAACGATTGCGACGAGTGATATCAGAATCCCGATCCACTGAACCGCTGTAGGATATTCCCTCCAGATGAGAATAGAAAAGATCATAGGAATCAGTATGCCCAGCTTTGCTATCGTACCGGATATCCCCACCCCATTGTCCTTTACGCTCTTCTGATAGTAGACAAAGGACAAGAAAAAGAATAGCCCGGCTATACTCCCTACAAGTATCCCCCATATTACACTTGCATAAGGAGAAAAAAGATTCGACTCATTGCCTGACAGTATGGACACCTCGTCAATAAAAGCCCCTTCCCTGTTCACACCAGATAAGAGTCTCTGGTACATGATCATGACCAGACTCGTGACACTGGCAAAAAAATAATTGGCACTTGTAATGACATATCTGTTCGTTAACGTATTTTCAGTGTATTTGAATATAAGTGCAATAGCTGCACTACATATGATTGCTAAGGATAAATAACCCATAGTTCCCCCTGAGACTCGTTTTTCAATTTATAATAGTTTAGTGCTATTTTTAAGTATAACACTTGAGGGATCTCTTCTATCAGAACTTTTCCAAGAAGCAGACAATAAATATTAGTCATTGGTATAGCTTTATAATGGGAAAAAGATTATTATCAAGTCATCGGAAAATAACCGACAATGTTTGTAAATTCTAAAAAGAAGGTGTTCAATGAAAACCGAGTTAAGATATACTCTATGGATATTGTTTAATCTGATTATAGCTTTCGGTTACATATTTTTGTTTCTCCGTTATGACAATGCTCTTTCTGATGTACTGCTGTTCTATCTTTTGATACACCCACTATTCAGTTTAATTATCAGTATATATGCTTTCAAAAAGATCAAGACTGAGAACAGGTCTTTTAAACCTGCTGGAAAACTATTAATTATCAGTTTGTTAGTGATCAGTTCATATGTAAACTACTCCTACTTTTTCTCTGACAAGATGGGGACAATGACGACGACATACAGCATTATAGACAAGTCAACTGATCAGGATAGTAACCAGATAACAGTATTCGATAGGTCATTTAATACTGAATTGCACTAGTGTTGCATAAAACTTAGAATAAATGATTTTCATACATTGTTACTTTCATCACAAGTAATTTTCGTTAAAATTTCCAAAAAAGTCAATTGCTGGCGCAAGGGATGACTTTTTCCAGAAATTTTTAGGGTTATTCAGTTGTGGATTAGTCCATTTGTACTCTCTTTCACTTAACCAGGGGCGAACGATTCTTTGAAATACGCAAACGGTTCATACTGTAACGCTCTGATTTGTCTCAAAACAGTGAAGAGGCTTGATTTCAAGCGTAATTCCAGTTTCATCAGTAA
>NZ_BAAGIR010000178.1:0-3308 GCF_054658155.1 Alkalibacterium sp. m-11 | reverse complement strand
CGAAGAAAAGGAGGATGTACTTCTACATCTTCAGAAAAAATACAAAAGAACAATGAAGACCATCTAAAACCGACGGTTTTCATTGTTCTTTTTGTTTGTTAAGAGCTGGTTTTTTCCCAGCCCCTTTGAGCCTACCCATATCCGATTCCTCTGTCTGCATGAAACCTGTTCAGACAAGAATGGAGTTCGTAGGAAGCCCCCACTTCAAAATCCGGAGGATTTAAGTGGTGGGTAGTTCACTACAAGGGTTCATCCACCAGGTGGACCCCTTCATCTTCAACAACGCAAGATCTCACTTTCCAGATATCATCTGCATAGCGCTGAATTGTATAGTCAGCTGAAAATGGAGCTGAAGAAGCAATATTCAGCAGAGATTTGCGTGCCCACTCAGACTGATCTTTATAAAGATCATCGACTTTATTCTGAGCTTCTACGTAAGATGCAAAATCTTTTAATACAAAGTACTCATCATTAAAGTTTACGAGTGAATCAAATAATGCATAGCCTTCATCCTGTAGATTCGGAATCGTTCCATTAGTCAGAGCATCCAGAACATTCCTGAGTTTCTGATCAGACCCATAAAGTTCTCTTGCCCGATAAGACTGATTTGCTTTCAATTCGTATACTTCTTTACTGGATAAACCAAAGACAAACAGATTGTCCTCTCCGACAAAGTCTCTAATTTCAATGTTGGCTCCATCCAATGTAGCCAATGTTAAAGCCCCGTTAGCCATCAGTTTCATATTGCTTGTTCCTGACGCTTCCATACTTGCCAGTGAAATCTGTTCACTGATGTCTGCAGCCGGAATAATTTTCTCCGCCAGAGACACACCGTAATTTTCAAAGAAGACAATTTTCAGCTTGTCGCCGACATCAGGATCGTTGTTCACCAGATCAGCCAGAGAGTTGATCACTTTAATAATCTGCTTCGCATAATGGTAGCTTGGTGCAGCCTTTGCGCCGAATATGAAGACTCTAGGAACGTAGTCAACAGATGGGTTCTCTTTGATTTCAAGATAGCGGTGCAGGATATGAAGCAGATTCAAATGCTGGCGCTTATAAGCATGCAGACGCTTGATCTGGACATCGAACAAAGCATTCGGATCGACTGTAATTCCTTTTACTTCCTTGATGTGATCAGCCAGACGCTTTTTATTCTTGAGCTTTACATCCGTCAGCTTATTTAATGTTTTCTTATCTTTCTCGAAGCCTTTGAATACTTTCAGTTCTGATGGAGTAAGCTTCCAGTTTTCTCCAATTTTATCGTCAATCAGTTGAGTCAGATCAGGATTGGCTAAGTGAACCCATCTTCGCTGAGTAATCCCGTTAGTTTTATTGTTGAAACGTTCAGGATATAACTCAAAGAAATCTTTCAGCACATCATTCATGAGAATGTCAGTATGAAGTCTAGCTACCCCATTCACACTGTGACTGCCGATCACTGCCAGGTGAGCCATGTTGACAACTCCATTCTGCAAAATGGCTGTCTGCCAGGTGATGCGCTCTCCATATAATGGCATAGTATTTTCAACAAAGCGATTGTTGATTTCTTCGATGATCATGTAGATTCTAGGCAGCAGCTCTTTCATCATATCGATCGGCCATTTTTCCAGTGCTTCACGAAGGATGGTATGGTTAGTATAGCTGCATGTCTTGAATGTGATTTCCCAAGCCTGTTCCCATGACAAGTGTTCTTCATCGATAAGGATACGCATCAATTCAGGCACAACTAATGCAGGGTGAGTATCATTAATATGGATAGCCAATTTATCCGGAATGTTCTTACGGGGAACATTATATTTACGGAAGTGCCTGATAATGGACTGTACTCCCGCCGATACCATGAAGTATTCCTGTTTCAGACGTAGCAGACGCCCTTCATAGTTGGAATCATCTGGATACAGGACTTGAGTGATTTCCTTGATGGGTTCTGTTTCTTCAATCGTATGATAGTTCGCTTCTTCCTCTACCGGGATTTCAGCTGACCATAGACGAAGATTATTAACTGTGTCATTTCTATAGCCAACCATAGGGGTATCATAAGGCACGGCCAGAACATTCAGTGTATTCTCATAATGCGGGACCAGATGCCCCTGATGGTTTTCTTCCAGCCAAACATTCCCACCGAATCTCACCATACAGGTAGATTTGTCGTTTCTCGTTTCCCATACATTTCTGTACCTTAACCAGTTTTCAGGCAGTTCAACCTGGTACCCATCGACAAACTTTTGTCTGAACAGGCCATATTGATAACGAATACCATTTCCATTACCTGCCATACCTAGAGAAGCCAGTGAATCCATAAAGCAGGAAGCGAGACGTCCCAAGCCACCGTTACCTAATGCAGGGTCGGCTTCTGCTTCTGCCAGCTGATCAAATGATAAATCCAGTTCGCTCAAACCTTCTTTAATTACATCTAAAAGCCCCAGGTTGTAAGCTTTACTTCTTAATTGTCTGCCCGGAAGAAATTCCATAGAAAAATAATACACTTGTTTGACACTGTTTTTAATATACTTTTCTCTAGTCTCTTTCCAGTAACTTGAAATGTAGTTTTTTACGAGGAGACCTAAAGCATTGTAAAGCTGTTCGTTTGATCCTTCTTCGTAACTGTAGGCATACATGCTTTGAAACTGCTGTTTAAATTCTCTAACAAACTGTTTAACTGTTACTTCCATAAACATTCCTCCACCTTTTCTACGTTAGTGTCAATACTTTCTTTTAATAATTGCTTACAATGGTTGTTATATCAAGGAAAAGCAAAAAAACACTTGCCCCTCCCCTAAATCTCGTTCAAAATAGTAGGTACCAACCAAACTACTTCCAAGAAAGGAATGGACAAGTGTTGTATACCCCTATTATAAACTGTCAGTTTGAAATTATCTACTATTGCCTGAAAGAAAATATCAGACAACAGGAAATGCTTGAAAAATATCGTGAATTGACCCGTTCTCTTATCGAAGAACGTAATCGTTGGACAACGCACTCCCGTGCTCCGACCGTATCTAAACCACTTGACCAGCCCTATCCTCACATGGAGATTGATGCATTGCCGGTGATCAAAAAGGTGCATGATTTAGATTACCGACTCATTCTCACTTATTCAGAAGAACTTGGATCTCCAATCAAACCGATTAGAGGAAGAACGAGAGCGAAACAACTCTCCGAAAAAGAACAGTGTTCGCGCTGCCATGCGCCTCACCAGTATCTTTACATAAACAGTAAAAAAACTGGCCAGAGACTGTGTAAAGTGTGTAAGCACACGCATATCCCTGGAAAAGAATCCGAAAAACCACGCTTAATTCGTTGCC
>NZ_BAAGIR010000177.1:0-3346 GCF_054658155.1 Alkalibacterium sp. m-11 | reverse complement strand
GGACTGCCTTTTGAGCCTACCCATATCCGATTCCTCTGTCTGCATGAAACCTGTGCAGACAAGAATGGAGTTCGTAGGAAGCCCCCACTTCAAAATCCGGAGGATTTAAGTGGTGGGTAGTTCACTAACTGGTTTAACCTAACCCCGTGATACACTGATAATATAATAAAAGTATGAATGAAGTTCATGGGGAGGATCAATAAATGCAGGAAGAAATCAGTAAAATAGATATCATATCAGAAGATGATATGTCAGAATTCGAGCGAAGAGAAGGATTGAAATCCAGACTGATGGAAGAAGAAGCTCGTCGTCGGGGCTACGAGGTAAAACGCCTAACCTTTGATACTACTCTAATATCGATTCAGGGAATAGTTGTATTATTCAAGGATATGAACGGCCCATTATCATCCGCAGCCTTAAACACTGTTGTGGATGACAAGCATGTTACCCGTACACTTCTTAAAGCGGCTGGACTCGCTGTGCCTCAATCGACTTACCTGCCAATAAGTAAACAGGAAGAGATTGTTTCATTTGCTGAGTCCATCAGTTACCCGGTCGTATTGAAACCAAACGGACTGGCACGCGGTCAAGGTGTCTTTATGAACCTTTCCAGTAAATCAGAACTGAAAGAAGCGTTAAGTAAACTTGAAAATATTGTAGATGACAACCAGACATCCGTTCATGTAGAGAAGCATTTTATTGGTGAGGACTTCAGATACGTTGTGGTTGATGGTAGAGTCATCGCGACCAGCCAGCGCGCACGGGCTAATGTAGTAGGTGACGGCACGCATACGGTTCTCGAACTGATCGAAGCTAAAAACAAGGAGCGGTTAAAAGACCGTGATCTTAAGAACTTTCTTATTCCAACTGATATCGAGAAACTGACTCATCTGACCAGAGAAGGACGTTCGCTCGATACCATTCCCGAACCTGATGAAAAAGTCATCCTGAGAGATGAATCGAATATTTCAAGTGGAGGGGAAGGGATCGATTTTACAGATACTGTTCATCCTGAATTTGAGAAATTGGCTCTTCAGGCAGTCAAAGCTATACCAGGACTTAACTATGCAGGCGTTGATATGATACTGGAAGACATTACTGAAGCCCCGACTCCTGAGAACCATGTAGTGACAGAAGTTGAATTCAGCCCAGGACCGGTCAGTATGTTCCCTTGGAGTGGTGAAGTTAGAGACATGCCTGGTCCAATCCTCGATTTCTACGAAAGTAACCTGGATAGACTCAAGCCTAAATAGAAACAAAAAGCGGTGCCAGTTAACATTGTCTTTGGATAATTACCAAACGGAGAAATCATATAGAATGTCGAAGAACTATATGAAGAAGGGATACTTGAAGTCGATTCAGACAAGGGGTCCGGAAAAGATGCCTTTCTAAGTAGGGGCGAAAGCGATCAGGAAGTGACCGAATTCTGGCCTGAGAATTTGAAGTACAAAGGATAATAAAGGTGATTAGAAAAGACACCGTTCCGGTGTCTTTTTATATACAAGGAGTGAATAGTAAAAAAAGACTAATCTGTTTGTCTTAGTTTCTCAAAAGAAGGCTGAATGCCTCATAAGTTTAAGTTATGGGGCATTCGTCAGATTTAATTATTACCAATGTTTCATATATCCATTTTATGAGGTGTTCGTCACCGGAATTATTCCATGAATGCCTCATAAAACCTAGTTATGAGGCATTCATGGAATAATCACAATAGTGTAAGATTATGACTCTATTTTTTTGTTGAGAATTGGAGTATAGTATAAATCATAACTACTGCTTTTCCCGTTCATCGAATCAAACAAGCCACTATACTCATATTCCAAGGAGCACAAGCATTGAATTCTAAAAAGATTATAAGTTACAGTACCATTCTATTATTAATCATTATGACAGCAGGTTACTTGTATTATCAGAATAATGCAATTGAACTGTCTATATACGACTTTGAACACGAGAACATTCCTGAATCCTTTGAAGGATATAAGATTGCACAAGTATCAGATCTGCACAATAAAGAATTCAACGGGCGACTGACGGCTGAGCTTGAAGAACAGGATCCTGACATTATTGTAGTGACAGGTGATGTGATAGATAGAAACCGTACCAATATTCCAGTAGCCGTTCAGGCGATGGAAGAGATGCTGGAAATAGCGCCAGTCTATTTCGTTACTGGTAATCATGAAATGGCTTCAGGCGTGTACCCTGAGCTTCAGAGAGAAATCGATCGCATTGGCGTTATTGATTTAGATAATTCATATGAAAGACTGGAAATTGAAGGCCAGGAAATCGGGCTTATTGGAATCGAAGACCCACTTTTCCTGTTTCTGGATGATATTATAGAAGCCGGCTCTGAAGATTTGCTGATACAAGAGAGGATTGAAGACCTGATTGAAGAAGCTGGGACTGAGTTCAATCTGCTCCTTTCACATCGAGCTGAATTAATGTCGGTTTATGCGGCTGCAGATGTGGATCTGGCTCTGACCGGACATGCGCATGGGGGGCAGATTCGTCTGCCATTCATCAATGGGCTCTTTGCGCCATCGCAAGGGTTTTTGCCTGAATACACCAGTGGGCAGTATGTTGAAGACGGAACACAGATGATTGTCAGCAGGGGACTAGGAAACAGTATATTTCCACTGCGTATCAATAATCGGCCGGAGCTTGTTATAGTCAATTTACGACCACAAAATTCTGAAGAAATAAATGATTGATTTAGCTACAGTCAGGGGTATAATAGATAAGGATAAACCAAGGGTGGGATTATCGACGTCATGTGACTTGTCTTATCTATACTGAAGTATGCAGGACGTCCCCTTAAATACTCATTATTTTCAAGGAGTGGTTCCAGTGCCTGTAATTATTGGCTGGATTTGTCTTAACGCTGTGATACTATTATTCAATCATGGTGCTCAGAATAATAAGGGCTGAGCATTGCTGCCTGCAATAGTTTATATATATTTTAAATCTGTAGAAGGAGACCATCCCATTCTTCTACAGGTTATTTTTTTATTTCAAACTTTTTAGATGTGCTGCTTATAAAATCTTCATTTAAATTAAATGTAACGTGACGGCAGAAATGAAATAGGCTACAATAAGTTCACTTTAAAGTGAAAGATAACAGGACAAGTCTTTAGGGTTCGACTAGAAAAATTAGAAGCAATCGGAGGAGAAAAAAATGGAAAAACTGACTGACAAAGACAGGCTCGTTAAATTAATATCTACTCAAGTTTCGCACCCTGATCAAACCTTGGAAAGCCTATCGGCTTAAGGTTAATCAACTAAATCAAACAGTGATGTGTGACGGATTGGACTCACTTCCAGCTAAAATTTCTTTAAATGAAGTCGG
>NZ_BAAGIR010000176.1:0-3351 GCF_054658155.1 Alkalibacterium sp. m-11 | reverse complement strand
GTTACCACTGAATATAGTATACAACAAAAAGGACAGATTAACCACTTCAAGCTATCGCTTGACCGAAATTCATCTCCCACTTTCACTGGTGCTTCGCACCCATACGCTTAGAAGTGGGAGACTTCTTCCGGAATTACGTTAAACTATACTGGATAATGGCGGCACGTTCAAGTTTCAAGCACCGGAGAATAAAACAGCTTATCCTTCATTAACAGAGGATAAGCTGTTCTGTTTTTCACAGCATAAACTTAGGATACTCTTTCATAACGTCATCGAGCAATGGATCGCCTTCTTTAAGAACTGTGCGAAGCATCTCCAGAGCCTGAAAATAGGAAAAGAACATCAGACAGGAGAACAGGGTTGGTATTTTTTGAGAAAAGGTGTGCTGTAGCGAGCGTTTCTTTAAAATGTTCCAGGTCTGGTAATCATCGTTCTCATCTTGGTATAAGGCCTGCCACCCTTTGACCATAGCCTCCTGAGCCTGGTAAATAATATGTCCATTAGTCACCATCTTATCCGTCTTTTTTACATCTAGATCAATCAATAGCTCGTGTTCATTTTTTATACTAAGTAAGGTCTGTTTGTCATGGCTATGGATATCCCGAACATTGTGGATTCCGATCCAGTTGGCGTGATTGTGCTTCGTTCCTTTGTCCGGAGCGAAACACATGGGACCTAAGACATAGGGACATTTCTGATTAATGCCAAAAGCTTTGCCTAATTGTTTAATCATTTCATAGTTTATGTTCATGGCATTGAACGACCGGTTTATTATCTGAGTTGTCGTTTCAACGGACTTGAGAGGTGACCCATAGAGATTAAAGACAATCGTGTTATAGGGTGTTCGTTCTTCATTGGACAAATCACAGATATAAAAGCATGTCCGGTCTATAGAAATATACTTCTGTTCAAGTGAAACATCCAGATAATTCATGATTTGAGAAGCGTCTATTTTGAGATGATCAAAATAAGTTCTACCTCTGTCTACCTTATTACTCGTGAAGAGGTACTGACTTGCCCGTTCTTTTAAAACATAATCTTCCAGCTGCCTGACGTACTTTTTATAAAGTTTATCCATGAACCGTTCCCTTCGGCACTGATTAAAGCGCTATCATTATTTTTGTTAAAGTTCATAAATTCACATTGATTATAGCATAAGCTGGTTATATTCGGTAGATATTAATTATATTTTTTCCATTAGATTAATTTAATCCTGTCTGTCTATCTCCTTTTATGTCAGTTGAAATCAGAAAATTTAGTTAAGAATGTGATGAGGATTTAAACTGATTCACCTTGATTATGAAAGTCTTTAGACTGGAATAATAATAATTTTATTAATCGGGAGTCAGACTACAGGTTTCAGTCCTTTGAATGAGAATAGCTCTACCTATAAAGTAGGGGTTGTACAAGGCCTGGTACAAATAAAACTAGAGAATTCTCGTAATAAAGGAAAATCGATGAGGACATTGAGAGAAGAAATGGCAGATGACTTTTTCTTTGTTCATACCAGTTTGGTTCATGGAGCATTGAAAAAGTGTGGAGTTTTAAGATCAAATCAGAATTATGATGATCTGGTTCAGATAGGTTTACTGACACTCGTTAAAGTGTACGAGCAATTTCCAGAGGATTTATGTGAAGAGGAATATTTTTATCAGTTCACAGGTTTTGCCTTTCAAAAAATCAAATGGGCGGTTATAGATGAGTTGAGAAAATATCAGCTGAAAAAAGAGCGGGAGGAGACTGTTTCAGAATTTTTTGACGATGAAGCAGAGTCGTCCAGGGACAAAAATGAAGACTGGATCGTCTGGCAGCTCTTTCCTTCTATGCTGGATTGTCTGGCACCGAATGAACAGATCTATTTGAATGAGACTGTCCTGAACCAGCTCTCCGTGACCGATATAGCGAGAAAGCATAAGGTCAGCCGCAAAACGGTCTACCAGTGGAAAAATCGAACGGCACTAAAACTGAGTCACTTTAAAGCAGTACTGATAAACTAATAGAGAGAAGGAAGAGACATGAGTAAAACAGTAATCATTGATGCAGGACATGGGGGAACCGATCCGGGGGCGAAGGGATTTGGAGTAAATGAAAAAGACTGGACACTTTCCATCAGTCTGTATCAGTATCGACGCTTGAAGGAGTGCGGGGTAGACGTCGCCCTGACCCGTCAGTCAGATGTATCCCTGAATCCGACGCAGCATATAGCTAGGATCAGGAATCAGTATGATTTATGCGTATCTAATCACTGGAACGCTTTCAATAGTCAGGCACGTGGGGTCGAGACGATTCATTCGATTCATGCCAAAGCTGATTTTGCCAGAGCATTGGCTGAAAAATTAGCTCACACCACTGGTCTGCCATTGAGGCGGGTATTCACTAGAGAAATTCGAAAAGGTGTCGATTATTATTATATGCACCGGTTGACTGGAAATACGGAAACAGTTATTGTAGAATACGGATTCATCGATAACCAGGTCGATCATCATTACTATTTGGAGCAAAATAATTTTATATCGGCTGCAGAAGCAGTTGTCGAATGTATCTGTAAAAAAGTGGGCGTCCGATATCAGCCTCCTACAAAAAAGACTGCACATCATTTGCCAGATTATCCAGCTAATGACAAAGCTAAATCGCTCCCGGGTTTTAAAGGGTTTCGTTTGGAGAGTATTCACAACGGTGAACTTCGTTTCTACAACAAGCCCAGCTGGTCTGACGATGATGTATTTGGATTCATGAAAAAAGGACAGATGTTTACTGAAATCCTGGACAAGCTGAAAGTCGGATCAGGTGAGCAGTATAAAGTGAGAAATGCCAGAGGGCAAGTGTTTTATGTAACTGCCAGCCCGAAATTTGTCCGAATAGTGTGAGCATTAAGGCTAACGTAGAGAAGATAACTATTATCAAACTGAGAAGAGACGGTCTCCATGAATAAGGATCATAATAAAAGTAAGCAAGAGGCTACTTCAAGGGAGTGGATCAAGCTGCCATTCGTTATCATATGGTTGCTGTTGAATGCAGTGATCCTCCTGTTCAACTATGGAGCACATAAAAAGGTAATCCCGAAAAAAGATCAGTTGGATAAAGAAGAGCACAGTCAGTCTTAGGAATCTGAAACTGGAAATTAACTAGCTTATGATTTGAATAAAGGAAAGTGACTATAACAGGCATCAGGGAGTGAAGAAGTCCTGCCGATGCCTGTTTGTCAGCCTATTTTTGAAATAGTAAAAACTCAAGTTTCGCACCCCTAAGAACGACGTTCTATCCTTTTACCGTAAAGATCAGTTAGAATATTGAACTTAAAAGTACAGAAAAAGACACCTCTCTTTGGTAAAATGTAGTTACCAACAAACA
>NZ_BAAGIR010000175.1:0-3383 GCF_054658155.1 Alkalibacterium sp. m-11 | reverse complement strand
AAAGTCAAGTAATAAGCATAAAAATGTGAAAAAATTTAAAAAAAGAAAATAAGTGGAGGGAAAACTCAAAAGAGAAAACCCTAAATCCACTTATATAGAGCATCTATAGTTTCCTAGGTGTCTCTTAGACTATTAAGGAGGGGATTATTTGGGAGAAAAGATTTACATGGCATTCTATGAATTATCTCGACTGGTAATAGACTGCCTGTTGTTGAACCTTTTATGGGGAATCGTCAGTTGGCCTGTCCTGTTTCTGATGATTCAGGTTGGAGTGACACCTGATCCTGAAGCTTTACAGATTCTGCTGCCACTACTGTTTCTCTTCATGCAATCGTTTTATTTCCAGGTCTGCAGGCACTTATTTCCTCTGTCCGGGAGGGGCTTAGAGAACCCGTTTCTTCAGGACCCGTTAGTTTCTTCAAGCATTACAGAAATGGCTACAGAAACAGCTTCCTGATTGGCGTAATTTATACCGGACTAATCGTACTTTTTGCTGCCTTGCTTTATTTTTCTTTAGATGGTCCGCCCATACTCAGTCTTGTAGTGGTCGTGCTTTTATTTTACATCTGGATGGTAGCCCTTATTACATTATTTATCGAAGCTCATTATGCAATGCCTGTCAGATGGAAATTGAAACAGGGAATCTACTTTATAATGAAACACCCCTTCTTTTCACTAGGATTAGTCATTTTAATGATTAGCCTGAATTACGTCATTTTTTCTGTCAGCCTTATTCTATACAGCTTAATCGGAATTCCCCTGACACTGTACGCAGTCTATTATTTATTTCTGTCCAAGTTGGACAACCTGTCTAAGTAACTGGACATCGGCATAAAACGAGGAGGATACATATGACAACTGATAAACGACTACCGACTAAGGATCAGATTATTCAAGGCGAACATTACCGTTTCACCATTATTACTGACAGACTGATTCGAATGGAATACTCAGAAACTGGGTATTTTGAAGACAGGGCGACTCAGCTGGTCCAGAATCGAAACCTTGGAGATGTCGTTTTTGAACTGAAAGAGACGAACGGCACTCTGGAAATCATTACAAGCACATTTCACCTTTTTTATACTAAGGAGGAGGAGTTCAGTCCGAAGAATCTGCATATAGATGTCAGATACAACTTTTCAAACTATACTAACAGATGGTATTACGGTCAGCCTATCGATACGCTTAAAGGAACAGTCAGAACTATTGACAGAGTGGACGGAGCAACCGATCTTGGAGAAGGAATTATGGGAAAATTCGGCTATGCCGCACTTGATGACTCGGAGTCGTTCATATTTGACAATGACAACTGTATCAAAGTGAAAGACAACCCTCACACAGATGTCTACTTTTTCTCATACGGAAGAGAGTACTTCAAAGCGCTGAAAGATTATTTTCGTCTGTCCGGATTTCCACCATTACTTCCAAGATATGCATTAGGCAACTGGTGGAGTCGTTACTGGAAGTACACTGAAGAAACCTATATCAAACTGATCGATAGATTCGAAAACGAACATATTCCTTTATCAGTCAGTGTAATCGACATGGACTGGCATCTGACAGATATTCCTTCAAAATACGGCAGCGGCTGGACAGGATACACTTGGAATACCGAATATTTTTCTGACCCTGAACGGTTTCTCACAAAACTAAAAGACAGAGGGCTAGCTACAACATTAAATGTCCATCCGGCAGATGGCATACGTGCATTTGAATCGCAATATGAACAGATTGCTGAGCGGCTCGATCTTAAAACCCATCTGGAAGAGCCGGCAAAGTTTGATCTGATGGACGATGAGTTCAGAGCCGCTTATTTTGAAGATATTCACCATCCTTTTGAAGAAATTGGAGTAGACTTCTGGTGGATAGACTGGCAGCAGGGGGAGTACAGTACAAGTGATATCGATCCCTTGTGGCTATTGAATCACTATCATTATAAAGATTTGGAAGAAAGAGGAAAAGAAGAACTGATCCTCTCAAGATATGCCGGTCCTGGAAGTCACAGGTATCCGATCGGATTTTCAGGAGACTCTGTTATTTCCTGGGATTCTTTAAATTTTCAGCCTTATTTGACAGCTACTTCCTCAAATATTGGCTATACCTGGTGGAGTCATGATATAGGTGGTCACTACAAGGGATATAAAGACGAAGAACTGGTGCAGAGATGGTTTCAGTTTGGGGTGTTCAGTCCAATCAATCGTCTCCATAGTTCCAACAGTGCTTTTTCCAGCAAAGAGCCATGGAACTACAGTGAATCGGTAAAGAATAATATGGTCGACTTTCTTCAGCTCAGACACGCATTGATACCCTATTTATATACCTATAATGTGCTGACCAGTGAAGAAGGGGTTCCGCTGATCCGCCCGGTTTATTATCACTTCCCTATGGAAAAACAGGCGTATGATGTAAATAATGAGTATTTCTTTGGCAGTGAGCTCCTGGTTCTGCCTATCACTACAAAAAAAGATAATGAAACCTTATACGGTAGTGACCTGATTTATTTCCCGGAAGGCAACTGGTTCGATATATTCAGCAACTTCAGGTACAAAGGTGGATCGAAGCTGAAATTGTATAGAGAAACGGATCGTATGCCAGTGTTTGCTAAGGAGGGAGGCATCATTCCAATGGATGCTGATCCCGTCAGCACACCAGCGTATACACTGCCAAATTCTTTGGAATGGATGATTTATCCCGGCAGATCAAACAGCTTCGAGCTCATTGAAGATGGTGGGCAGTCCAGAGCAGTGACTGAATTAACCCTTGATTATCAGACTCAGACTGTTCTCATAAAAGTTAAAGGAGAGGGTTCAGCTATTCCAGAGGGACGTGTCCACAGCTTGCACTTTAATGCTTCTGAGCAGGTGGAGCTGATCAGTGTGATAGGCGGTGAGATGATCGACCAGAGCTATTCCGATGAAATGAAGCGGACGACTATTACTTTCAGGATGAAGAACGAAGAAGAACTGAAAGTGACCTTCAAGTCCTTTAAATATATTGAAAAGCAGGACATCAGTCATGAGCTGTTTAAACGCCTGAACACCGCACAGGTCGGCTATTTTCTTAAAGATGACTTATACAACGACTTCAATAACAATCATTCGGAATTTAGTCTTCTTTCTACAATAAACGAGTTAGAAGAAGAGCACTTAAGTCAGTCGCTTTTTGAACTGTTGTATATTAAGAATAGTTAAACGCTATGCTATCTATCTGTTCTGTCATAAAAAGAAGGCCTGATTCCAATCAGGTCTTTTTAAGTTGCTATGTGTAAAATTAATGTCGGAAGAGGGGAAATTCGACCTAGACAAAAAGAAAGAAGACCCTTAATCTAGAGATAACGACAACGCTAGAGAAAGAGGTCTTCTTATGAATCAAATTATATCAGA
>NZ_BAAGIR010000174.1:0-3386 GCF_054658155.1 Alkalibacterium sp. m-11 | reverse complement strand
TCCAATGGGACAACTGAAGAAAATGTTTGGGTAATGAAACACACAGAATGAGCCATTTTAATATTAAAATTGAAGAGTTACCATCTCTAGAAAAAAAGTTTCCGCCAAAGTCTTGACACATACAATACTCGAATAAAACTCGTTTTTTTCTGAATTATTTGGTAAAATGTTAGCCATAAGACATCTCTCCTTGGAATGTTGGTTGTGACTCACATTTTACCAAAGAGAGCTGTCTTTTTCTTTACTTTTAAGCTGATTAATCTAAATAATCCTTATGATGTAAAGGATAGAACGGAGTTCTTAAGGGTGCGAAACTTGAGTTAAGTACCCTATAATTGTCTAATGACTCTGTTGATCACAATCATGACAGAATACGAGGAGGAAACAAATGAATTATCATGTATCAATTAGTGGAAGTGATCAGGCTATAGGAACAGCTGACCAGCCTTTCCGTACCATTTCTCAAGCTGCAGCCCTGGCCATGCCTGGTGATACCGTTACCGTCCATGCAGGCGTGTACCGTGAATGGGTCAATCCCGCAAATGGTGGAACCGTCGATCATCGAATCGTCTACAAAGCAGCTGGAGATGGCGAAGTCGTCATTACTGGAGCAGAGCGCTTGACAGACTGGACAGACGAAGGTGATCAGGTCTGGAGTACATTGGTCCCTAACAGCCTATTTTCCGCAAGACACCCTTTTAAAGAAGAACTAAGTGGCGACTGGCTTTTTGACGGCGCTTTTACGGCTCACCTCGGTGAAGTATGCCTCGACGGTCAGTCGCTTTATGAATGTGAGAAAGTAGAGCACGTACATAAGCCTGAAGTCTGGTCGGAAGCCAAGTACTCAGAAGCTTCTCTGCTCAAATGGACAGCTGAAGTCGATTCTAAAACGACTAAGATCTGGGCTAATTTTGGTGGGAAAGATCCGCGCGAAGAAAATGTCGAAATCAGCGTGCGTCCGCACTGTTTCTGGCCGGAAAAACCGGGTCTTGATTATATAACGGTCAGCGGATTCACTCTGTGTCAGGCCTCTCCTCAGTGGGCAGCGCCAACTGAATTTCAGGAGGGACTGATCGGAACACACTGGAGTAAAGGATGGATCATCGAAAACAACGTGATCAGCGAGTCCAAGAACGTCGGGATCAGTCTTGGCACTGCCATCGGGACTGGGCACACTAGAGACGGTGACAATCACAGTAAAGGTGGGACCCAGCGTGAACAGGAAGTAATTCTGAGAGCTTTGCGATCCGGCTGGGATAAGGACCGTGTCGGTAGTCATATTGTCCGCAACAATGTGATTCACGACTGTGAACAGGCTGGAATTGTCGGCCATATGGGTGCAGCCTTCAGCAGCATTTATCAGAATAAGATTTACAATATCCACCACAAGCGTATCCGACACGGTGCTGAAGTAGGAGGCATCAAGCTTCATGCTGCTTTGGACACTCAAATCAGTGACAATAAGATATACAGTTCCTACCGTGGCCTCTGGCTTGACTGGCAGGCACAAGGAACTCGAATCAGCCGTAATCTGTTTTTCGACAATCTATCAGAAGATTTATTTGTTGAAGTCTGTCATGGCCCATATTTAGTTGATCACAACCTGTTCCTGTCTCCAATGAATTTCAGAAACACGGCTCAAGGTGGTGCTTTTGTCCATAATTTGTTTGCCGGACAATTTGTCGTTCAGTCCGAACTGTCGCGAACGACACCTTACCATTTCCCGCATGAGACAGCCATGGCTGGATATTCTAATATTAGTGGTGGAGATGACAGATACTACAATAACCTTTTCTTAGGGAATGAAGAGACAAACAAAGAGCCTGTGCCTATCACCTTCTTTGAGCATCTTCCGCTTAAAGAAAGAGAAGAAACAGAGGGCAGTGGTGCTGTAATGGATGGTATACCTGAAGATTCAATCTGCTACCTGCATCCAGTCGGGCTTGGCGGATACAACGACCATCCCGATGCAAAAGATAAGCCGTGGTGGCAGTACACTAAAGAGGAAATGGCTGAACTTGGAGATGCCGAAAATAATATTCTGGTCGGTAATGCCGTGCTCCCTGTCGCTATGGGAGGAAACGTATACCTGAACAACGCTGTTTCTAGCAGCCACGATCCTCATGCTCCTTCTTCTGAACAGAAAGGAATCGATATTTCAATCGATCAGAATGAAGGTAAAGTAAGTGTCAAAGTAAACGATCCGGACTTGCTTCGTGCTGCTTCTTCCATGGTGGCTACAACCGATCTTCTCGGAAAAGCATATCATGCCGATATGTCTTTCGAGCAGCCTGATAGATCACCGTATCGCTTCGATTCGGACTTTTTCGGACACCGGAGACCTGATGCTGGACTGACAGCCGGTCCATTTGAACTGGAAAAGAAAGCTTCTGCAGAATTTGATGTTTAAATAGTTTTTAAAGAATCAGACAGCACATTTGTCTGGTTCTTTTTTTATTAATACAATAAGATTATTGACTTCCACTCCACTAGAACGATTGATTATGCTATTATGTAATAAATTATATGCTAGGATGGTCATGATATGTATGCAAAAGTAATTAACCTTTCCAATCGACTCATTACCTATACGGTGTATGCCATCTACCCTGTAATCATCGTGGTACTATTATTCTCAGGTGACTCCAGATTCTGGCGCGTGCTGCTGGGGCCGCTTATCTCCTTTGTACTGGTGAGCCTGTTACGACGCTTTATCGATGCCCCCCGACCCTATGAGGTTACTAGCAAGGCACCTATTCTAAATAAAGATACTAAAGGCCAATCGTTTCCTAGTCGCCATGTCTTTTCAGTTTTCGTGATCGCCTCCACCCTCTATTTTATATCCCGTCCACTGGGAGTCTTTCTCATGCTGATCGGATGCGTGCTGGCCGTCCTGCGTGTTATTGGCGGCGTCCATTATCCGAGAGATGTGATTGCTGGAGCAATTATCGGGATATTGTCCGGTGTGTTGGGATTTCTTCTTTAGTATAGATTATCAGACGAGGCAAGTTTACCCATATCTGACTCACTTTGAGTATAAAAATGGAGGTGTTCGTACTTATCTTAAGTACATCCCCTCCATTTTTAATATTATTTAAATGCTCTGTTCTAAGGCAGACTGACCTTCCTTTTCAGCTAAGTGTGACTGACTTATCGAAAGCAGAACCTAGTTGAGCCAATTTCATAATTATTTGTCGTGTTTAACACCTGATAAATCAACTTTTTTAAAACATAGAAAAAAGGAACCCCCCCATATGGCACAATTAGGTTGTCGACTAAGACACGTACTCCAGGAGGGATTCCTTATGTCCATTATACAACAACCCACTTTATTTGACATTGATTTTTTAGAAAAACTTGACGTTCAGGAGAAATACCAAGAAATT
>NZ_BAAGIR010000173.1:0-3445 GCF_054658155.1 Alkalibacterium sp. m-11 | reverse complement strand
CCTCTGCTGGAAAGCAGACGACTGTAGTAAGGTGGCAGTAGTCTATATAAGAGAGGAAGACAAAGAAATGAATGAAAAACAGCGTGAAGAAGTGGCATTAGCGAAGTTTCAAGTGATTGCGCCCATCTTAAACAAGGATTTTCCTGATGCCAGCCAACAAGCGTACTACGAACGCCTTAGTCAAGAGCCCTTAAAACGAGTCGATGGAAGTGAGTGGCGAGTAAAGCCTGGGGGTATTCGTGACTGGGTCTATTTGTATCGCAAGTATGGGTTTGATGGCTTAAAACCAAAAGTACGCACAGAGACCAGTACGAAAAGGCTGACAGATGATCAAAAACAGCGCCTGATTGCCTTAAAAGAAGAACGTCCTCGTCGAACAGTGACGAATCTGTATCATTATTTGAGCGAAAACGGTGAACTCAACCCGCAGACGGTTTCTTTATCCACGGTTCAACGGTTCATGCGTCAACAAAATGAACAGTATCGCTGGCGATCACCAGAAGACCGACGGTCATTTGAAATGGCTCATGCCAATGATATGTGGCAGATCGACACGTCCTATGGGCCTTATTTGTATGATGAAAAGGGGAAAAATCCGAGTGAGAATACAGAATGCTTTTTAGAAGGATTAAAGAGGATTTTCGAAATGATGGAGAGTGTGCCTAAAACGATTCGTATTGATAATTTGGCAGCTGCCGTTGTTAAGCCAAGAGGGAAAGGCGAAGAAACCGTGTTTACTGAGGCCTTTGAACGCTTCGCTGCTCACTATCGTTTTGAACCCATTGCTTGTAATCCGTATTCTGGTCATGAAAAAGGGGCTGTTGAAAATAAAGTAGGCTATATTCGTTATAATTTTTTTGACTGTATACCTGACTTTGTTTCCTACCTTGTATTTGAGAAATGGTTAAATGCTCAACTAGAAGAAGACAGTCATCGCAATCACTACCATGAACACATACTAATCAGTGAATTATGGGAAGAAGACCGGGCACATATGCGTTCTCTTTCAGATACACCCTACCCCGTTTTTAGATACGAAGAATGCAAAACAAATAAATATGGTGAAATCAGATTGGATAATGCGTCTATTCATATCCCAAAAGTAGGTCGTAACCGTCGGTTAACCGTGCAGTTATACTGGGATTCATTCCGCTGTCTGAGCCCAAGTGGTGAATTGCTCTATGAAGCAGATCGGCCTTATATTAGTGAATCCCGACCCGTCGATTGGCTATATGTATTTCAAACTTACCGACAAAAACCAAGGGCACTTGATCATTCTAAATATAAGAAGCTGCTTCCATCAAAAATAAAAAGCTATGTATTAGAAACAACTCTTGTCGAACGAAAAAGGCGCATCGACCAACTGCTTGAATTGCTTAAAGAAGAGGACTTATTACGGATTGAAGAGAATTTTGAGTTTCTCCTACTGAACAATTTTGAATCAGAGCCAACAGAAGCTTCTCTCTCCCTAACGCTTTATGATTCACTCTCTCCGAAGGCGGTGAGCTAATGGAAGATGAGTTAAAGGAATTGTGCAAACGTATGAGGTTAGCGTATGTTTATGACTACGTCATAGACAATCATGATAAAGAAGCTCTCTATCCTCTTATATTAGAGTCTTTGAAATACGAACAGCACGAACGAGAACGAGCTAAAGCTCATCGTTTAATACACAAAGCGGGTTTCCGCACTCATAAACGATTGGGTCAATATGAATGGCATGATGCGATTGGATTTCCAGGGTCTCTAACTAAAGAGGAATTAATAAGCTTAGATTTTATTCATCATCGTGAAAATTTGATTTTCGTTGGTTCACCAGGCACTGGGAAAACAACGTTAGCCACAGCTCTTGGCATCGAAGCATGTATGGCGGGAAAAGATGTACAGTTTTATCGTGTTTTAGATTTAGTGGATAAATTACAAAAAGCGTCTCAAAGAGGGACGCTTGCACGTACACGAAAGAGCATCTTAAAAAGCGATTGTCTCATCTTGGATGAATTAGGTTACTTGCCAATAGATAAAGAAGGATCAGAGCTGTTATTCCACCTTATTTCTGATTTTTATGAGGAACGCAGCTTGATTGTGACGACCAATTTAGAATTCAGCTCATGGAATAAAGTATTTCAGGACTCCAGATTAACGAGTGCCTTAGTTGATCGCTTAATTCATCACGCTCATATTTTCTCGTTTTCTGGTAAAAGTTACCGCTTCACGAACGCATTATCGCAACACAAAAACTAAATAAAACGGTGCAGCAAAGGTATGGAAAAAATTCCTGCAATCTTATGGATTTTTTTCTTGCAAAATACACTTGACATAAGAGTATAGTTTGATATAATAAAAATGTAAAATAATTCACAAATATTGACGAAAGGATATATAATTATGACCAAATTATTAGTAGTAAAAGCACACCCATTAAATGCTGATCAATCTACTTCAGTTCAAATCTTAGATGTATTTGTTGAAAAATACAAAGAAACACATCCAGATGATGAAATTCAATATATTGATGTATTTAACGATGACATTCCGGAGCTGGATGAGGATATCTTAACAAGTATTATAGCATTAAAAGAAGGAAAAACATTTCCAGAGTTGACTGATGCTCAGCAAAAGAAAATGACACGAATGAATGAGTTAACACAACAGTATATAGATGTGGACAAAATAGTTGTAGCAAATGCATTATGGAATTTAGGTATTCCAAGCCATTTAAAATCGTGGATAGATAATATTTGTGTTTCTGGAGTAACTTTTAGGTATACAGAAACGGGTGCAGAGGCTCTAGCACATGGAAAGAAAGCTCTCCATATCCAATCAAACGGTGGGTATTTTGGTGGGAAAGATTTTTCCGCACAATTTTTAAAAGGGATTTTCCAGTTTGTTGGAGTTGAAGATTACGAGCAATTATTTATTGAAGGTATCGATTTTGCTCCGTCCAAAAGAGAAGAAATTCTGGAAGAGGCTGAGAAAAAAGCAAGACTTATCGCTGAGATATTCTAATTTAGTAAGTTAAGACTTGTTTGGTATAGTTGGGTAGCCAAACCTATTTAACCAGCTCTTCCGGCTCATTACGACCGAGAGAAAACAGTAATCGAATTTAAGTATCATTACGAATCGACTGAACGTGTCTGTAGAGTAAATCTGTAAAATGTATAGCCAAAAGTAGCAAATAGAATTATTTTTTAAGTACATCAAGCAACATATACCACTAAGAAAAAATCGAAAATCTAAAGATGGAGCTGAAAACTAAGTCATTCTAACCATTATTGTGTACGAATTGACTTTACTGATGAAACCAGAACTCGGCTTAAATGTAGAAAAGCATTCTATACCGATAAAAAAGAGGCGAAAAAAGGCAATGTGATCCAGCAGACGTGAATACACTGCTGGATCACATTGCTTTTTTTCTTGTCAAATGTCTCCAGCAAAGGTAAAATAA
>NZ_BAAGIR010000172.1:0-3453 GCF_054658155.1 Alkalibacterium sp. m-11 | reverse complement strand
AAAACCTATGAGGCAGGGACTGCCTTTTGAGCCTACCCATATCCGATTCCTCTGTCTGCATGAAACCTGTGCAGACAAGAATGGAGTTCGTAGGAAGCCCCCACTTCAAAATCCGGAGGATTTAAGTTGTGGGTAGTTCACATTTTTTCCTGCATACCACTCAATCACCTTCCAAACAACCGGATGAAAGAAACGCATTGGTTTTGTTACAATTTTTGGAGGATGAATTTGGCCGGCTACCAGTAGATACGTGTGCTTCTGCTCTGGAAATAAAACAGCATGATGCGTTGCGATAACGGAGCCATAGGATAATCCGCAAATAAGTGAAGGGGTCTGGGACTCGATCCGCTCATTTAACTCTCGAGCAGCCCTTTCAAATGAAAAAGAATCGCCTTCAAATCCAATACTTAAAGCATCGATTGTTATCGTCCGATATGAATCAGGCAAATAGTGAATCACTTCGTCCCAATTATCCGTATCATGTGCTAATCCCTGTAAAAAATAGACTGTTTTACTCATAAACCATCTGCTCCCCTTCCAAATATTCCCTCAATTATGAGTCATTCATAATGAGTAAGCAAAAAGATTTCCCTTTGGAATTAGTCCGCTCCATTGCTTCTAAAATAACCCGCTTATCAAATTTAGTCAACCCGTTTGTAACGTCTATTTAATATGTTAGATAGCCTTTCAAAATGAATTAAACAATGGAGTTAGACTCATTATTCATCGTTCCTTTTCTCTACAATGATTATCATAATCTTCCGGGATAAATTTTCATCAATAATTTAACCATAATTCCAGATCCTTCAATACAAACAGCTGATTCAATCAATACCACTTTACCATGTGACTGTTAAACTATATGTAGCAGTCACAACCTCGATGCCAATCTTAAGTCCAAAATTATATGCCATAGAATTTCACCTCCTTTTGGGCATGAAAAAAGACACCTCATTTAAAGTGTCTTCTGATTACTATTTGTGTTTTATTTATGCTTCTGCTTTTCCTAAGAAAATGTGCCCTAGAATCTCTAGCATTTCATCAAGACTTGTCCCTCTAATGCCTAAGTTCTTCAAATCAGGTTTATCTTCCTTAATTTGTTCAATGAATTGAATAACATCATTTTGAATATCCCGTGAGGATCCAACCCTGCTTGCAGGTGATACATTGGCAAGAAGCCTAAAGACGTCATTCTTATGTTTCTTTATATTTTTCGTATCGACATCTTCTCCTGCTTCTTTTCGTTCTTTCAAATCCAGCCATGCTTTAATCTTAAACAGGATAACTGTTTCCAATTCAATAAGTGAAAAGCCGTCCACCATCCGTCTACCTTTTACTAATAGATTGTAATAGTCATCATTTAATAATATAGCAGAGAGACTGACAATGCTTTCATCTATATGAATGGGAGTCAGTCCCCTATCGAAGCTAAGTTCAAATTCATTAGGGAGCTTACTGAAGAGCTCAATCATTTTGGGAAAGCTTGTATCTTTCGGATCTGTAAAACGGTAAAATTGATTCTCCCCAGTTCCCTTCTCACGATGCTCATAACCCCCATCTTCTATGAATTGCCAGAAGGTTTCTCCAAAAGAGGAATCGAGGGCTTCAATGATGAGCACCATATCAAGATCCTTGGTTGCTCGAAATGAGGCTCCAAGTTCATCCATAAGAATATCGCAAGCTGTTCCTCCAATAAAGACATATTGACTTGTGTGATTTACAAAATACTCTTTAAATTTATCTAGTCCGTGTACCATGGCTCACCCCTTAAGACTTCTTCTAATGCTTGTTCAACCCTTTCATCTGTTTCTTCCTTCAAAGAAGCATACAAAGATAGTAAATCCACATGTCGATTATTAGAAAACAGTCCAGGATCATAGTCCCAAAGCTCTAACTCCACCAGTTTTGTATCTTTTATAAGGTCCTTATTTTTAACAACTTCAATCTTTTCTTTATTTAGCTTATTTATATCTATTGCCATAACCGGATGACCAGGTGGATTGATCATGGATAATTCTGCAAGTGCACCCAGTCCAGCAGTCAAAGCACCTAAAGGCCTTGCCTTTGTGTAGATGATTTTCCTCACTGGAGTCTTTAGATACTCGCGACCCCTGAGAAAGTAGTCCGGATCTGTAATCCTCTTATACTCCTTGCTGCGGCCAGTCATTCCTCCAATTTCATAGGTGATGAGATTCGCATGGTATAGATTATTTAATGCTCTGGAAGCTGTCATTATATTAAAGCCCAGCTTTTTAGCAAAATCAGTCGTATTAACGACTTCCTCTTTATTATACAAGAAGTACAAATACGCAATCTGCGCGGGTGTTGTGAATCCCTTCACTTCTTTTTCAACGTGTTCTTGGACTTTTTTCAAGTCAAGCCCCAAGAATGGCAAATACATCTGCCCATCTTCAATCACAAAGGCAATCCTGTTTTCAATCAGACTTTTTCTTCTATACCTTGTAATATCTTTGTAAAATAGAACAATTTGACGATCTGTCAGGTTTTTAATTTGCTTTATATGTTTTTGAAGATGATCAACATTTGGCATCTCGTCAACCGCTTCAATTAAAATACACCGTGTTCCAAGTATCGTCACCTCATAAAAGTTGTAGTTATCCCTTAAAAAAATCGGAAAATTATTCTTTTTAAGCCACGGTTTTATGGTAATCTGCTCATCTATATTTTCTTTCAAGTAAAGCTCTGCTGTCATGACCAATTAGATTACCTCCTAATGTAACATTATTTACTTAAAATATAACACTAATTCCGTTATATTGCAATCTAGATTTGTTACATTAGGTTAATTTAACTTTTTGATTTCAAATCCAACATATTTACTATTACATTTTAAGTTTAATTTGTTATATTACAATTGCCATATTCGTTCGTACATTTTTTCTTTATACGAATATTTATAACATCAAATCCACTCAGGAATCATATCGTCAATGAAGTATTCTCTTCTAGGCTTTGCAATCCCTATAAACTGCTTGCGACATTCCCACAGATCCATGAGGTATACGATAATCATCAGCCAAACTCATTCTCTTTCCTATTAAGGTGAACTATACCATAGTAAATCAGTCGGTTAAAGAGCTCTTCATCACTTGTTAGTTTTATAAGCTTATTATGTTTTTAACTTTACATAACGTAGTTATTCCAAAGGAGGAACGAATAATGGATACTATTGAAACATTAATAAGAAAAACGACTATTGATTTAGAAGACGTGGACTCCAAACGAAAAATTCGAGCGGTATAATCAGTAAATCGACGATATCTTAAGAAGTATCTACAATAATCCTGTTAACTTCTTAACTCAATTTTTGCAGTTGAATATCCAGGTTTAACCCTTGCGGTTATTGAAACTTCTTATAAATAATTATCAAAAAACACACAAAAAGACACCTCTCTTTGGTAAAATGTAGTCACCATAACAACATTCAAAGGA
>NZ_BAAGIR010000171.1:0-3456 GCF_054658155.1 Alkalibacterium sp. m-11 | reverse complement strand
TCACCCTTGTGACCTTAACTGAAACCATTCAAGTGTTTGTCAAGGGCAAATGCGGCTCCGATTGGTATAGTCAGTGGGCCTTCACCACCTTTAATTTTTAGTTTTCATAAAAAATTTGACAGTTCCCCACTGGGAAAAGTCCTGAATCAGTTCATCCATTAGGTTCAATGAAATTGAACGGTTCTCCCAGATTTCAACAGATTTGATGGCTTGTCCGATCAGCATCTCGAGACCATTCACTGCAGGCTTGCCAATGGAGCGGGCCTGTTTCAGAAATGCCGTTTCCAGAGGGTTATAAATCAGGTCAATGAAGGCATCGAAGCGTGTGGGCGTTTCGTCCGATACGGGAGAGACGCCTGTGTTGGGATACATGCCGACAGGTGTAGTATTGATAAGATAATCTCCGCTGAAAGCCTCCGAGTCGTCGTAGGTCCGGTATGTGACCATTGAATCAGAGTGGGACTCCTTGATAGTTCTGGAGACTAAGGTAATGTCCTTGACCCCGTGATCCTTCAGATACTGGACGACCATTTTGGATGATCCGCCTGTACCAAGGACAGTGACTGACTTGCCGCTCAAATCCCATTGCCTACGCTCGAACAGTAGGCCGAAACCCTCGTAATCAGTATTATAGCCTTTCAAATAGCCGTCCAGATTACTTATCGTATTCACTACACCTAGTGTTCGTGCAGTCGGGTCGATTTCATCCAGGTAAGGCATGACAGTTTCCTTGTAGGGGATCGTCACGTTTGATCCGCTGATGGACAGGACTTTCAGGCTCTCGATCGCCTGGGGGACCTGACCAGGTGGGCAGGGAAATGTTTTATAAGCCGCGTTGATGGCCACTCGTTTATATATTTCTTTATGCAGCTGAGGAGACAAACTGTGTGTCAGTTTTTCGCCCAGCAGGCCGTAAAATTTCATGTAGGCACCTCGTTTTTTTAAAAGTATACACATATTTACCATAAATTGGCAAACAGATTGAGATTCAGCCGACTCTATCAGCACAAGTAAAGTGTAACATGAGAGTAAAATGATAAAAACAACCTGAATAATTCATAGCTCTATAATTTAAGCTGGTTTCTTGAATAAATTAATCGTTCTTGGAAAAATTGGGAATTTTTCTACAAAATAGTGCGTTCTCGAAGTAGATTTTAACTAAATGATCCTTCTTACGATTCTCTTGTTTGTTTGAAGGCATACTTCTCCCTTGTAGACGATTGATTCAAAAAATTAACGTGATGACTGATTTAAATCCATTGACTGGATCGCCGTAGGCGCTCGAAGACCCTATAGAATTCAGTTTGATACACATGATAACTCGACAATTTTAGATAGGCTCGTCTGCCTGTTTGCACAAGTTTGCCAGCGACTTTAAGGAATGTTAGTCGGATGGAATGAATAGTCATCCCTTGGTTCTTTTTATCAAAGCCGATAGTCTTTAGACAGTTGATGAGGTTGTATGCAAGCAGACTAATCATCATTCTGACATGATTTTCTAAGAAGCGTGGACTGTCTGTTTTATCGAAATAAAAGCCACCTTTCGCTTCTTTGATGAAATTCTCCATTGTCCCTCGCTTGCCGTAAAGAGAGAATATGACTTCAGGTGAGACATTATCGGATAGATTAGTCACAATGAATGCGTGTTGAAAGAGGAGTTCTCCTGCTTCACGGATTGATCGAATACAGACACGACGGGGTTTCGACCATGATTGTGCTTGATAAGGCATTGAAAAATACTGAACTTCCCGATCTTCCCATTTTTGGTTATCTCCGTAAAGAACGGATTGCTCAGCTAATTGACTTAACCTCCGATTGTTCTTTAATCGGATCACATACTGACTTTCATTTTCTTCACAAGACTCATACACCTCTGGTGTTGCGAAGCCGCTGTCCCCACGAACCAATATGTCAGTATTCGGTATGGATTCATTGTAGTGGTGTAACAATGGGTCGATAAAGGCTTTCACCCCTTTAGATGTGTACTGATTACCTGAACGCAGTTCAGCTTTTAAGAAATCTCCAGTCAGTCCGTCAAAGGCAACTAATGGGTGGTAGCCGTAGGTTTGATAATGAGCATTATAATCTGTTTGTTCTTGATGGCCAAAGGTATCTGAATGAGTGGAATCGAGATCAATGATTAACTCGGTGTCATTGCGAATCAAACGCGCTTTATCAATGAGCGACTGATTTAATGAGTGTAATTGACCCACATTTTCCGTGGTGAAACGATCCAGAAACCGTGAAATTGACGATTGTGAGGCTAATTGTTTTCTGCCTAACACCATTTGAAAGACTGGATCCTGTCGTAACAGATTAGCTGACGAGTCTGCCGAATAACCAGCAATCAGTTGCATAATGAGCTGTTCTAATATCGCTAAATTATCATGCGTGTAGTAAGCACGGTTATCTTTAATGTCCAGAAGTGATTTTGCCAAATCAGAAAACTTGAAGGTATCCATTACTTCTTTAACTAAGACTAAACCCGAATCACTCGATAAACGACCACCTGTATGCGAAATGATGATGTTTGAATTGAATTTTACCTGGTTTTTGTGTAAGCTAATCATGAAGAGAACTCCTTTCTTATGGTTGGTTTAGACACCTTTACCATATCATAATGGGGTTCTTTTTTCATCACTTAACAGGTGAAAATGAAAAAGTAAATTTAAGCTGCCGTTAGGCAGTTGGCACATGTTTCAACGAAAAGTATGAATTGTTCAGGTACAAATCACAAAGCAAACGGACTCTGTATATCTGGAAAAGAGGGACATTCCTAAAGAATATAATCCAGAGGGACCTTATGGTTTTGAAGTATGGAAGGATAAATTTTCAAATGATATAAAATCAAGTTATGAGGATTTACACAACACTCTACTTTACACGAATCAGAAGCAAGAATGGTCAAAAGTAGAAAAGGTATTCTCACAAATAGATCAAGTTCTCAAAGAAATAGAGGAGTAAATAGTTGTAGTCTAAATCGCACCTTATCTAATAGGGTGCTTTTTTCATGCTCAAAATAAATGGAGGAGATAAAAATGGGACTAAGTAATTTAAAATCAAAGTTCATGACCAGAAACGATTGTTACACTACAGGAAGAAAGATCACGCCTAAAGGCATCATGGTCCATTCTACTGCCACACCTGGTGTGATGGCCGCTGACTGGTTCAGCCGCTGGAATAACTCCTATAAGGCTGGCGAAATCAAACGGCAGGTCTGTGTCCATGCCTTCTTAGACGATAAAGAAGTCTGGCAGTACTTGCCTTGGAACCATCGAGGTTGGCATTCAGGAGGAGATGCCAATAATACCCACATCGGTTTTGAAATTGTGCGCCCAGATAGGGCAATGTCAACAGCGGTTTAAGGTGCCGCATAGTAAGATAACGCTATTGTCAACCTGTCCAACCGAAAGGCGAAAGCTGACACGGGAACATAGCATGGCAGGAAAGCGGTAA
>NZ_BAAGIR010000170.1:0-3480 GCF_054658155.1 Alkalibacterium sp. m-11 | reverse complement strand
AAAATAATAAAAAAAATTATTAAAGATACAAAAATAGCAAAATAGTACCCTATTTTGAGCATTTTTAAACCCCGGTAAATCCCTTAGTGTAGGGATTTATCGGGGTTTTGGGTGTTAAAGATGAGAGTATACCGGGATAGAAGGACTATCTCCACCCTTTTTTTGTAAAAATCTTGTAAATGTGACTAAACTTTTACTTTTTTATTTTCTGCTGGATAGTTTAGAATAGAATACAGTAAGTATTTGGAGAGAGGATGTTTATATTGATTAAAGAATTTCGAACATTTTTAATGCGCGGAAATGTGATTGAGCTGGCTGTCGGAATCGTTATGGGTACCGTATTTACAGCTATAGTGACTGCTCTGGTTGAGCATGTGATTACTCCCATCATCGTAGCAGTAACGGGGAATGCCAGTGTCGACCAACTTGCATTACAGATCGGATCAGCAGAAATTGGATATGGACAATTTCTTCAAGCTGTCATTGATTTTGTACTTATCGCACTTGTACTCTTTGTCATCATCAAAGTGATCAACAATCTCTCCCGGAAGCCGGAGGAAGCAGAGGAAGTTGAAGTAGAGGCGCCGAGCGTAGAAAATTACTTGGAAGAAATACGCGACCTGCTTGCAGAGAGAGCGGATACCCCTAATTTATCACGTGATGACCGTCCTTTAGAATAAGGCCTTCTTATAAAGAGTGTTATCAAAAGACCAGCCGACTGCCTCAACAGCAGCGGCTGGTCTTTTGCACTCTAATTTCAAGATGAATGGGTGGCTCGATTTTAAATATATATTTTGACTGGCGTTAATTTGATTTCAGAAATTTTAAACTATCATGACCTAGGAAACAGAAAAAGCTGCCCAGCATATCAGCTTGAGCAACTTCAGACTAAGTTCGACCTTATCTTTCCACTTATTTTATCAATGATCACGACGAACACGATGACAATGATCAGAATCACACCGACTTCTTCCCAATGCCTCTGCTGCTGTGAAAGAATCAGCGGAACCCCGATGCCTCCAGCTCCGACTAGTCCAAGTATCGTTGAAGCCCGGACATCTATTTCAAAACGGAACAGCGAGATTGACAAAAATTGCGGCAGGATCTGAGGGAGAATGCCATACCAGAACGCCTGCAGGTCATTGCCTCCGCTGGCTTTGATTGCTACGATCGGCGCCTGATCGATCGACTCGATGCTTTCCGAATACAGTTTGCCGATCATGCCAATCGAATTGACGCTGATAGCCAATACACCTGCAAAGGATCCAGGACCGACGGCGGCCACAAAGAACACGCCGAACAGCAGCTCCGGTATCGAACGGATAGCATTTAAAAACAGTTTGCCTAGGTAACTGGCTCGGCCTCCACTGTTCCTTGCCGCTAGTATCGCAACCGGCAGGGCAAACAAGGAAGCAGCAATCCCTCCTGCATAGGCAATAGCAATCGTTTCGATCATCTGCCAGCCTCTCTCCACAAACGAAGGCCAATAGGTTGGGTCAATGAGAGGGACGACAAATAACCTGTAAAGAATCGTTCCTGGAGAAGACTGCGAGGAGGCAATGGAAAAATCCTGTGACCAGAGACTGAACGCATACAAAAAACTCAGACTCATCACTACGAGATAGATCATTGTTTTCTGTTTTAACGTACGTTGAGACCGAAGAGAAATTCTGTCCTTGTTTTTCACGCGAGTCTGCTCCTTACTGTCTGGCTGATATAATCGATCACACTGATGGCAAGAAATAATACGAATATGATGAGCCCTAAACGGTCATACCTGAATAAGCTCATCTGTCGTCTGATCAGCTGACCGATCCCCCCTGCACCTACAAAGCCCAGTACAACGGAGGCTTTTAAATTGATTTCAAGTACATACAATATATGTGAGAGATAAATTGGTGTGATCTGTGGCAAAACGCCATACCGGATAACTTGAGGGTTATTTCCGCCCATTGCCTTGATGGCCTGGATTGGCCGTTCATCAATCGATTCGACCGATTCACTGGTCAGCTTAATTAGGATTGCTGCCGAGTAAATCATGAGTGCCAGAATACCGGATACCGAGCCTAAACCTACAACGGCTACCATGAGTACGACCATTATAATGTTCGGGATCGACCGGACGATGGTCAAGGCAACTCGCATCCCTCCGTATGATAAAGGGTGTCTGTTCAATGTTGATGACGAAAAAAAAAGTAGCGGAAAAGCCATGATCGCAGCCAGTGTCGTGCTGATCAAGGCAATATTGAACGTTTCGATCAGCTGATTCACTACTGTTGAAAAGTAGCCGAAGTCAGGCGGAAAAAAGTCCTCTGTCAGCATGCGGAATAATATCGGAAATGCCGACAGCATACGGGTCAGCGAGGCATTAGTCTGACGAATCGCAAGGGAGTAGAGCACGAGAACGCCCGCACTGAAACCAATCAGTTTGATGTAGAATGACGGCTTGAATAGCCTGACTTTACTAGAAGAGGTCTTTTTTTGTTTCACGAGGCGTCCCCTCTTTTCTCATCCGCACGAATCGGGCGGCCGTATATCTCTTCAAATGTCTGTTCAGTGACTTCATCGATGTGGCCGTCAAATACCACTTCACCATCCCGCATCCCAATGATCCGGTCGGCATATTCCATTGCCAGATCGATGAAGTGCAGATTGACTAATGTTGTCAGCCCATCTTCTTTACTTACACGCTTCAGGTCTCTCATGACCTGATGAGATGTTGGAGGATCGAGTGACGCAACAGGTTCGTCTGCCAGAATGACTTTAGGCTGCTGTGTCAGGACACGTGCTATACTGACCCTCTGCTGCTGCCCTCCACTGAGCTGGTCGGCTCGGACATAAGCCTTCTCATCGATACCGATTCGTTTGAGATTGTTCATAGCGAGCTGGAGGTCTGCTTGAGGAAACCGCCCGATCAGACTGTTGAAGGTCGATGTATGACCCAGCCGACCGACCACCACATTTCTCAGGACAGACATGCGTTTGACGAGATTATAGTCCTGAAAAATGATGCCAATCTGTGTACGCAAGACACGCAGCTTCGACTCTTTTAATTTGGAAATAGTCTGACCGTCGACGATCACTTCTCCTTCAGTAGGCACGACCATCCGGTTGATGCAGGTCATTAGAGTAGACTTTCCGGCACCGGACATCCCTACGATGACAACGAACTCGCCTTTATTTATCTTTATATTCACATTTTTTAATGCTTCGACCCCATTTGAATATCTTAATGAGACATTTTTGAATTCGATCACGCAGCTACCCTCTTTTCATGAACTTCGATCTGTCTATTTTATCTTACTATTCAGTATACTATTTTTTCCACTCTATTTCGATTGTCTCCTATTGTCAGTATGTGTCAAGACTTTGGCGGAAACTTTTTTTCTAGAGATGGTAACTCTTCAATTTTAATATTAAAATGGCTCATTCTGTGTGTTTCATTACCCAAACATTTTCTTCAGTTGTCCCATTGGACTT
>NZ_BAAGIR010000169.1:0-3533 GCF_054658155.1 Alkalibacterium sp. m-11 | reverse complement strand
TTTGATTCATAAGAAGACCTCTTTTCTGGATTTGTGGTTATCTCTAGATTAAGGGTCTTCTTTCTTTTTGTCTACTTTAATTTCTTGCCCTACTATTTTACTTTCCGACAACTATTTTACACATAGAGATAACAGGATGAAATTAGTCCACAGATTTAAGCTGTGGACTGCTCAAAAGCCCGAGGATACCATGTTTTCCACATGTGTATACCACGGGCTTTTGTCACCGTTCAGGAAATCATAAAATTTTGGGTAAATTCAAATTTTTTATATATTGACAAATTAGTGAAGTTGATAAGGCAGTATAGATACTGCATAGGTGTAATCCTGGTTCTTCAGCTGATACTTGTCCAAAACTCCTGGTCCGCAGCTGGAAGACCCGATTCCGTTGACTTTATAATCAATATTTAATTCAAAATATCCCTCAGTCGAGAGCTCATATCTGTGTCTTGCCTGATCCAGTTCCCTGGTAGTAAATGGACTGACGGAAAAATTAAATGCTTCTCCTGTGATAACCAGTCCATCTCCTCTAGTTGAGTAGAATGCAGCCCAGTCGACTTCACTCCTGTTACCACTGTCCTGAGGCATGATGTAAGGAGTAAACATATCCTCTGTATTTAATGTCCAAATGCCTTTTCTGACTGCCTGGCTGATGTCCGGATAAGATTCTCCTGGACCATTTCCTGACCATTTCGTCTGTAATAGTTCTTTAGAAATATTAAACTGAAGACCTATTTTTGGAAGGGTCTCGGGTCCTGAACCATAAGCTTTTGAGTGAACTGATAAATCAATTTGCCCTGAGTTACTGATTGTATATGTGACTTCGCTTCTGAACCCCCATTCAACGACTGGCGGTGCAATCGTACTTTTAACCTGTATCTGAATCTGCTCATTACTTTGCTTTTTAACTTCGAATGATTCAATCCGTTCCTGCATCTGATCAAGAAAATATTGCTTCCAGTGTTTTTCACTGTTTGATGATTTAAACTCATCATGACTGATCCGGTCATTATCCGTTAAGGCTCTCCAGTAATTCTGTTTTGGACCTTCAGTAATCAGTTCCTGGTCGTTGTACTCATAGGTCATCATTCTTCCTTCAAATCGATTGAAGACGACTTTGAAACGGGAATTCATGATTGTTATGTCTGTTTTGTTGTCTGATATTGTCAGCGGTTCAGCTTCAATACTGCCAGCAGTTAATCCAGCTAATGAGTTTCCTTCTGAAAGTTCAAACTGTCTCCAGGCAACTTCGTGCCCGATGTCAGCCCATTTCGTCGGGTACTTTTCAACAAACTGGACTGTCAGATAAATTGCCTCTTCTGAATGAACTGGATCTATGTCCAGCTGAAATTCTTTAGATGTCTGAGCCTCTATATCATCAGTTCTGAAAAATCCATTTTGGAGTACTTTTTCACCAGCAACCACTTCCCATAATCCGTAGACATGATCTAAAGTTATAAAATCGTACAGGTTAGTTACTGTTATTTTCCCCTCGCTCAGATCAGCAGCCTCTACTCTTATAGGTTCAATTACTTTTTTATATTCAGTAAGAGCAGGTGAAGGTTCCCGGTCCGGGAAAATCATTCCATCGATGACGAAGTTTCCATCGTGCGGGCTGTCACCAAAGTCTCCCCCGTAGGCGAAAAACTCTTCCCCGTCTTCATTCAGTGCTCTAACGCCATGATCGATCCATTCCCATACAAACCCACCCTGCAATCGTGGATATTTGTAGAACAACTCCATATATTCCTTGAATCCCCCGGGTCCATTACCCATTGCATGAGCAAATTCACACAGCACATGAGGTTGTTTCAGTTCCGTCTGCTGACCGAGCTTTTCAAGCGTATCTACATCGGTATACATTGTGGAAAACATGTCTGCACTTTTATTGAGTTCCTCTGGTTCAAAGTTAGATCGTTCAAGGATATAGCGCGTTTCTCCTTCATAGTGAAGCAGTCGAGTCACGTCTCTGGACCGAGCCCAGTCCGCCATTGCGAGATGATTCTTACCGAAACCGGATTCATTTCCCAGTGACCATATGATAACTGAAGGATGATTCTTGTCTCTTTCAACCATCCTTTTAATTCTATCAACGTAAGCCTCTGTCCATTCACTGCTGTCGCTCAGACGATCCCAGTCATTGACGAAAACAAATCCATGTGTTTCAATATCCGTTTCATCAATCACATATAATCCGTACGCATCGCATAAATCATAGAATCGCGGATCGCTTGGATAATGTGAGGTTCTTACTGCATTGATATTGTGGGCTTTCATCAGTTTGATATCTTGTTCCATCACATCCAGCGGAACATATCTGCCTAGATCCGGATGAAACTCATGACGGTTGACACCTTTAAACAATATCGGCTTTCCGTTGACTTTAATCAGCCCATCTTCTAGTCTGACGTCTCTAAATCCCACTTTCTGAGGGATGACAGTCAGTGTGTCCTGTTCATTACTCAAACTAAAGTATAAATCATATAAATAAGGTGTTTCAGCAGTCCACTGCAGCGGCTCCTGAATTATTTTCTTAAGAACCACTTCAGTTGAAGTCACGTCAATGTGCTCTTCGAAAACGGTGCCCGTCTGATCCTCCAGTAGAATGGTCAGTTTTCTGCCCACGGCTTCTTCTGAAACTTCTATATTTATTGACAGCTCAGCATCTGTGTATGTTTCGTCGAAATCGGTTTTTACAAAATAATCGCTTATTCTTTCTGAAGGTGCTGTCCTGATATAGACATCTCTGAATATTCCTGAAAGCCACCACATATCCTGGTCTTCCAGATACGTTTGAGCCGACCACTTTGTCACTTTTACTACTACTGTGTTCTGACCCTTCTTCACAACTGATGACAGATCAAACTCAGCAGCTGTTCGGCTTCCTGTAGAATACCCTACATAGCTGCCATTGATCCATAATTCGAATGCTCCATCTACTCCTTCGAAGCGTAAATAAACTCGATCATCTGATCCGTCATAGTAAAATCTTCTTCGGTAAACACCGGTCGGATTTTCAGAAGGTATTTTTGGAGGGTCCACAGGAAAAGGATACTGGACATTTGTATAGTGAGGCAGATCGTATCCTTCCATCTGCCAGTTTGAGGGCACTGTGATAGTATCCCACGCTTCGTCATCATACTCTTCTGAAAAGTACTCATCTGTTATATTATCCGGGAATCGACTATAATAAAACTTCCATTCTCCATTCAACAGCTGGAACCCTCTGGAATACTGACGATTATATTTTTTTGCTTTATCCAGACTATCGTAGGAAAAATGGTACGTTCGCTCTTCAAGCCTGTTCTGATGGAGAATCTTCTGATTCAAATGGTGCTTATAAATTTTAACCCCACCTTTCATAATATGTCACTTCTTTTGGTAGCATTTTCATTTGTTCTATAACTGAACCAATTTCATAACTAACTTTTTAAAAAAGGAAACACTCGTCTAATTTCAAAATGACTATTTTTTAAAAATTACACGGCTATTTCTTTTCTGTTCTTTCTCTCAGCTAACCGTTGGTTTGCATA
>NZ_BAAGIR010000168.1:0-3606 GCF_054658155.1 Alkalibacterium sp. m-11 | reverse complement strand
CGAAGAAAAGGAGGATGTACTTCTACATCTTCAGAAAAAATACAAAAGAACAATGAAGACCATCTAAAACCGACGGTTTTCATTGTTCTTTTTGTTTGTTAAGAGCTGGTTTTTTCCCAGCCCCTTTCCATAACTACCTATCCTTTCCATAGTATGCATTTAGATACATTTCTTTTATTTCGCTCATTAATGGGTAGCGAGGGTTTGAGCCAGTACACTGGTCATCAAATGCATTCTCAACCATTGCATCAAGAGTATCTAAGAATTCTTTTTCTGGGACATCGTATTCTTGGATGGTCTGTTTAATACCAATTTCTGCTTTTAATTCATTTAGTGCGTCGAGTAAGTTCTCTAATTTTTCTTCATCGGTATTTCCACCTAAGTTTAAGTGATCGGCAATTTCAGCATATCTACTTAATGCTTTTGGATGGTCATACTGTGAGAAAGTCCCCATTTTTGTTGGTGTTTCACTTGCGTTAAAGGAAATCACTTCATTAATTAATAATGCGTTTGCTAAACCGTGAGTGACATGGTGCTGAGAGCCTAATTTGTGTGCCATTGAGTGACAGACACCTAGGAAAGCATTACCAAACGCCATTCCGGCCATTGTTGAAGCATCCCCCATTTTTTCACGAGCGACAGGGTCTTTGGCACCGTATTTATAGGCTCTTGGCAAGTATTCAAAAGCAACTTTTAGTGCTTGTAAGGCTAGTCCATCCGTATAGTCTGATGCCATAACAGAAGCGTAGGCTTCTAATGCGTGAGTGACTGCATCAAATCCTGAATAGGCCGTTAATCCTTTAGGAGCATTATCCATTAAGTCTGCATCGACAACTGCCATATCTGGCATTAACTGGTAGTCTGCTAATGGGTATTTTACATTTGACTCATCATCTGTAATTACCGCAAATGGTGTCACTTCAGCACCTGTACCAGCAGTAGTAGGAATCGCTACAAAGTAAGCTTTTTCACCTAAGACAGGGAATCCTAATACTCGTTTACGGATATCCATGAAACGCATGGCTAAGTCCATAAAGTCTGTTTCGGGATGTTCATACATTACCCACATGATTTTCGCAGCATCCATCGGACTACCTCCACCGACAGCAATAATGGTGTCAGGTTGGAAATCATGCATTTCATTTGCACCTTGCGTGACATTAGAAAGTGTAGGGTCAGGCTGAACGTTAGAGAACGTTTTGTGTTCAATACCTAATGCATCTAACTTTTTAGTAATTGTATCTGTGTATCCATTGTCAAATAGAAATTTATCCGTAACAATAAATGCACGTTTCTTGTTTTGTACTGCTTTTAATTCGTCCAAGGCAAGTGGTAGACAACCGCGCTTAAAGAATGTTTTTGCTGGAGTTTTCAACCATAACATATTTTCTTTCCTTTCAGCTACTGTTTTAATATTGAGTAAGTGCTTGACGCCAACGTTTTCTGATACAGAGTTTCCACCCCATGTTCCACAACCCAAGGTTAAAGAAGGTGTTAGTTTAAAGTTATAAATATCACCTATACCACCTTGTGATGAAGGAGTATTAATTAGGATCCGTGCTGTTTTCATACGGTTTTGGAATTTCTCTAATCGATCATTCTCTGCAGCTGTGTCAATATACAGTGCTGATGTATGACCATATCCACCATCTTTTACCAAACGATCAGCTTTATCAAGCGCATCGTCAAAGTCGTCCGCACGGTACATGGCAAGAAGAGGAGATAGTTTTTCATGAGCAAATTCTTCCGCCGAGCTTACATCTGTCACTTCACCAATTAAAATTTTCGTTGTTTCTGGAACATTAATTCCTGCTAATTCCGCAATTACTGGAGCTGGTTGTCCAACAATCTTAGAGTTTAGCGCTCCATTAATAATGATTGTCTTACGTACTTTGTCTAGCTCTTTATCATTTAAGAAATGACAATTACGGTAAGCAAATTCTTTTTTAACTTCGTCATAAACGTCGTCTAATACCACTACAGACTGTTCCGATGCACAAATCATCCCATTATCAAATGTTTTTGAATGGATGATTGAGTTCACTGCCAACAAGATGTCAGCACTATCGTCAATAATTGCTGGCGTGTTTCCTGCACCTACACCAAGAGCTGGCTTACCTGATGAATAAGCGGCGTTTACCATTCCTGGTCCACCTGTCGCCAAGATGGTGTCTGATTCTGCCATAACCATTTGTGTGAGTTCTAGACTTGGCACATCAATCCAACTAATAATTCCTTCAGGCGCTCCGGCTTTAACTGCCGCGTCTAAAATAATCTTAGCGGTTTCAATTGTACAGTCCTTTGCTCTAGGGTGAGGACTAATGACAATTCCATTTCGTGTTTTCAATGCGATTAAAATTTTGAATATGGTAGTGGACGTTGGGTTCGTTGTTGGAATAATCGCTGAGATGACACCAATTGGCTCAAGAACTTTCTTAATTCCATAGCTTGTATCTTCTTCAACGATTCCTACTGTCTGAGTGTCTTTGTAATTGTTGTATACAAATTCTGCTGCATAATGGTTCTTAATAACTTTATCTTCTACACAACCCATACCGGATTCTTCAACGGCATGTTTGGCCAGAGGAATTCTCGCTTGGTTTGCTGCAACAGATGCTGCTAAAAATACTTTATCTACTTCTTCTTGAGTAAAATGAGCGAATTCTCTTTGAGCTTTTCTAACTTCATCTAGTGCATTTTGTAATGTTTCTTGGTCTTCTACAATCGTTCGTACTTTTGTCAAAATAATCTCCTCCACAAGATTGTTACTTCTTTCACAATATGAATATATAATATACAAAATAAATTCATTTGTAAAGAGGGAAAAGAAAGTTTTTTTAATAATAGCGCTTTCAAAAAGGTTTGTTTTATAGTATGTTTATGGGTTTAAAACTATTGTAGTAAGGTTTTTGACAGGAGGAATAAAGATCATAAAATAAATAACTTTTTTGTTATATTTTTCACTATTGCAGAAAAAAATGAGTGAATTATTTAACTTAGCTGGGTAAAATATATACTGTGTCAAGGACAGTATAAAATTGTAGGTTTATGACAGAATAAAAATGTAGGTTTTTGACAGTCTAATTTAGAAGTCCATTTATATTTTTCCTTTCATACGATATGATTTTCCAGTAATCTTGAAGACTTTAACATGGTGAACCAGGCGATCAAGAATGGCGGCGGCTATTTCAGAATTCTGAAATAGCTCCCCCCATCGAGATAAGATAATATTTGTCGTAATCATTGTTGATTTCTTTTCGTAACGCATCGTTAATAGTTGAAAGAAGAGGTTAGCTTCAACTTTTTGAATTGGTAAATAACCTATTTCATCAATGATCAAAAGATCATACTTGGCATATCGTTTAAGAACACGTTCAACGGTCCCTTTTTCAAAGGCAGAACGAAGACGTAAAAGTAATTCATGACAACTGATAAACAGCGTACGGTAGCCTTGATGACATGCTTCAATGCCTAATGCGATGACAAGGTGTGTTTTCCCTACACCAGGGTTTCCAATGAAAACTAAGTTTTCTTTTTTCTCCATAAAAGCCATATGTTTCAAGTCTAGAATCTCTTTTTTGTTAACGCTTGGTTGAAAGTTGAAAT
>NZ_BAAGIR010000167.1:0-3612 GCF_054658155.1 Alkalibacterium sp. m-11 | reverse complement strand
TCCCTCCTGGAGTACGTGTCTTAGTCGACAACCTAATTGTACCATATGGGGGGGTCCTTTTTTCTATGTTTTAAAAAAGTTGATTTATCAGGTGTTAAACACGACAAATAATTATGAAATTGGCTCAGTTAGTATATCCAAATGACAGAAACAATTTTTATATGGAATGCATTCAACTTAGACAGACGTTTAATCTGTTAAGTTAAAGCTCAAACGATATTTTCCTGCCAGTATGAATGTTAGTCAATTTAAGTGCAGGCTTAGACAATTTTTATCCGCCAGTTAATATTTGGTGAGTAGCTGGACGACTCTAGCGGCTTCTTCACCACCAGATGACCCGCTATAGGGCAGGCTAGTCAACTCGTATGGCTAATTCGTCACCACTCGACCCTCTAGAGAGCAGGCTAGTCAACTCGTGTGGCTTATTCTCCACCAGTTGACCAGCTAGAGGACAGGCTGGTCAACTCAAGAAGATTTTTCTTCCTCAGATGACCCACCAGAGCGTTAGCCGGGCGACTCAGAGACACTTCAACCCGCGAGTTAGCAATCTACGAACTAGAATTTAGTAGGTATAGAAAAACCGATTAGAAGTACACTTATGTACTACCTAATCGGTTTATTTTTCTCATACTTTGAACAAAATCCTTTACAGCATCAATTCATATTAAACTTCAAAGATCAAAGTGGTATTCTGATCCAGCCTGAAGGGACCGGGCGTGACCCGTGTATCGGTTCTGCTGTTACTAAAATAATCTGTGTCAAAACGGTAAGGAGAATTATCAGGCTTTTCAAAGGCCATCTCAGCATGATATGTTTTGCCCAGCATGTCTGTAGTGACCATAGCTTCAGAATGCTCACCTAAGGATGCTGGTTGACTGATTTCAATATGCACCATTCCTTCCACCGGATTACTCTCGATATGGAATACTTTTTCCCTTAGCGTAGCAGCATTCGTTTCTTGAGAGCTTGGAACTGCCTCATTAAGGTAGAGGTTCCCATCCATCGAAACAGGCAAGACTGCATTGCCTACTAAAATAGCGTCTGCTGCATCTCCCAGTTCCGCAATTTCTTCTTTAGTCATATCCCACCACTGCTTTTCATCGGCATTTGGATGCTGATTGTATCCGCCTAGACCAACAGGATGCAGGTAGCAGATGGAATCATCCGGAACACCGTCCATAACTTTTTTCTCTCCAGCTTCAGAAGCTTCCCGATTTTTAAGCGGAAGATGTTCGAAGAATCTAATCGGCACAGGTTCTTTATTTCCATCTTCATCACCAAGGAATATATTATTAAAGTAGCGGTCATCCCCTCCAGTTATATTCGAGTAGCCGGCCATAGCTGTCTCATGTGGGAAATGGTAAGGCGTAATTCGTGTGAGTTCAGATTGAACAACAAATCTGCCGGCAAATAGATTATGCACAAAGGCTCCACCTTGAGCCATGTTTCGGAAATTCATATGAGACAAAAACAGATTGTGATCAACCAAATAGGGACCATGGCAGACCTCGACGAATAAATCTTCTGACAAGTTATCGAAAAAGACATTGCGACTGATGCGGGTTCCCTGTGCCTGCCAGTCCAGCCAGAGTCCTCTGTAACTGCTGTAAATTTTATTGTCCGTGATTTGAGTGTCCAAAGCGGCGTGCAGTTTGATTCCACCTACTTCAGCCCCATGACGAAGACGTTTATGGTGGATATTGTAAATACGGTTATGTGAAATTTCGCTGAAAGCTGCGCCCATGTGACCGACAATTCCAGCTTGTTCACAGTCGTGAATAATATTGTTACGCACAATATGACTGCCGACCGTATCTTTATGCCAGCCTGAATGGAGAGCCTTCAAGATGGCTTCCTGTTCCCGCTGAGTTCCACCTTTTCTTTTTCTATCTTTGTGCCCCGTACCAGTTTCTGTGCCTAAGCTGATGCCCACGTTTTTTGATTCGCTGATAGTATTGTTTTCGATAATCCAACCCTTGCTCCAATGAGGACCAATCAGTCCTTCCTGAGAGTCAGTTGGGGGTGCCCATTGAGGTGAGGCTTGAGTAAGCGTGAAACCACTGACGGTAATATAATTCACACCGGATTTTTCAGGCCAGAAGCAGTGAGGGCGTACATTTATTTCCACATTCTCACTTCGGGGATCTTTGCCACCAAAGTTTGCCCATATTTTCGTCGTTTCTGTCCCCACTTTTGTATGCCATTTTAATAGAGAATCATCTGAATATTTCGCTTCAGACCATCTTTCAGGATGATTTACTTCCTCCACACTGCCGCATTCATAAAGAGATTTTCCGTCCAGATAGACTTCACCCAAGTGAGCAGTCAGGTCTCCGTCAAAGAGCCAGTCGCCACTCAGCTCGACTTCATATGGGTTCCGATTTTTAAATAAGGAGTTAGACACTTCTGTACTCCAGACATTGTTTCCTTCAGAAGTCCATTCTGAAATACGCTCAGCCCCTGAGATAACGACTTCTCCATCGCCAGCAGCTTTGTAAAGTATTCTCTGTTCTTCTGTTCCTCCATTTAAAGGATTGATCCATTCTCTGTACACTCCGGCATGAACAGTAACGGTATCGCCAGGCTCTGCTAAAGCAGCCGCTCGTGAGATTGTGCGAAAAGGCTGTTCTTTTGTTCCTGTATTTTGGTCATTTCCTTGCGTTGATATATGGTAGTCCATTATTTTCTCCTTTTTCCTGTCATAAAAAGTTTAAGGTCATTTAATGACGGATGACAGGTTTTATTTGTGTGATAATTGATGTATTAAATGTAGTGTGTCTCAATCTATTTTACCAGAATGTTAGTGCAGGTATTCAAAGACAAGTGATTGAGTAAACTGTCAGCCACTGACAAGATTGCTTTAAACTATAAGAAAAATCTGCTAAAGCATAACTGATTCAGGCATGGATAGAGTGTCAATTTTTTCAATCGGCCGTGTTATAATTCAGGTATAGAGACGTTCTGAATTTACAAATAAATCTGGATAATTAAGGCGGTTTAACAAACAGCTTCAAGCCTTTACTTAAAGGAGAAATACGATGAAAAACAGTAACGAAGGATTTTTTTCTTCAAAAAATCCCCAACAATTAGAATACGTCAGCAGTGGCCATAAGCCGGTAAACTCCCATAAATGGGGACCTGGGGTGCGGGATGTCTATGCATTACACTACATAATCAAAGGCAAAGGCACACTGAAAACCCGGTCAAAAGAATTTGAACTTAAAGAAGGGGAGAGTTTTCTGATTTATCCGTATACAGAAATCTCCTATCATCCAGATTCAACTGATCCTTGGGAGTACGCCTGGATTGAATTCAAAGGCGAAGAAGCTTCTCAGATAATAGATTTAACCAGATTTTCAGTTGATTCTCCAGTTAGTCCTGCTGCATCGATAAATTTAGCTGAGTACTATTTCACTGAATTGGACGCTGAGAAGACTGCTTATGAAGACATACGTCTGGAGGCAAAACTCCGACTGCTCTTGTCTCCTTCATTCCCGTGTAAATTATAACGAGGAATGCAAAAAACATTGATATAAAAGGAAATTTCTGGCTATTCCTATTGAATTTCCGCACTTTCCACGTTATAATTATAACGTGGAAAGGCGTGATTTT
>NZ_BAAGIR010000166.1:0-3693 GCF_054658155.1 Alkalibacterium sp. m-11 | reverse complement strand
GTTTAGTTTCACTAAACCAACTGGCAGAGTCTGCTTACTTAAGATATTGAACCGCCGTATACGGAACCGTACGTACGGTGGTGTGAGAGGACGGTAAATAAATTAATTATTTACCCCCTACTCGATTGAGGTGCTTTTAGCAGGAATGAGGGGACAAAATGGGGGGGAGACTTCTTTGGCTTGGGTTCTAGTTGTATTTTAGGGGTATGAAGACTTTCATAGATGTAAGTAGCTAATGTGTAATGGCATATTATGCATGAGTGAGTTATTTAAACTGTCTTTAGATCGATTTTACCTATAGTTTATTTTGTCGGTGAACCATAAGGTAGAACTAGAGCCTCTCTAGTTCTATTTTAAAAATGAAAGACAAAAGTTACTGCTGCTAAAAGGGTTCTAGCTTTATTTTAGGTTTCATAGATAGTATGAACTACAAGTAGATTGCATGTAGCTGTACTTCAGCTAAGATAGTATTGATTGAAATGAAAGTATAATGCTCGATAAGAGCATTTTCCGTCTTGCTCTTCCAGCTGAACTGCAGTTAGCTGGTCTTCAAATCAGAATCAAGTCTGAAGGGCTCTTAAGAATGTAGAATCTGGGCAACCAGATTCTTTCTAAATCATCTTTTTTAAATATTTCCTATTAATTTCATGATTTTTGAGATAAAAGGACAATGATTAGTATAGAGAGACTTAAGAGACGGAGGCAAGAAGCATGGAGCATATCATTAGACGAAAACCACAGGCCTTATTAGTAATGGAAGCATTGAATAAACGCATGATCCTGTCCAGGAAAGAGAAACAAAACCTCTATTCTATACGGGTTGTCAGCTAAGAGAACTCGTTACTTCAGTGACGAGGTGAATTAGCGTCTTGGGCGACCCGCATTATATTCTGTTAATTGGTTTTCAATATATTCTTTAACAATATGTTTTGATACATTCCCTAATGTAGACATAAAGTAGCTACCTGACCATAAGTGTCCTCCCCACAACTGCTCTTTCGTTTCAGGGTATTTTTTAAACCACATTCTTGCCGAACCACCCTTTAACGTTTGAACGATTTTACTAGCAGAGTGCTTTGGATGAAATGAAATCATTAAATGAATATGGTCAGGTAATACTTCAATATTTTGAATCACGATATCATTGTCTTCTGCTAATTTTAATAATATTTCTTTCATGTTTTCACGTAATGCTTCTGTTGCAAAAATTTCCTTTCGGTATTTTGTTACCCAGACTAAATGGAAATTAAAATCATACACACTGGTTCTTGTTTTCACTAACATTTTTCCAACAAATCCCTTCTAATCAAACGTATTCTGTTTACATTTTACTACACATAGGGTATGATGTAACAGAAAGGTGGTGAATAAACATGTATAAAGGAATTGAAGGGAAAATTTACCCGAACAAAGACCAACAAGTTTTAATCAATCAGACGTTTGGGCATTCAAGATTTGTCTGGAATCAAATGTTGAATATGCTAAACACAAGATACGAAAACAATCCAGATTTGAACATGTTATCTTTCAGTAAACTAAGTTCTTTGCTCACTCAAATGAAAAAAGAGTATGCTTGGTTGAAAGACGTGGACTCTAAAGCTCTGCAAAATTCTGTTAAAACGCTTCGAGAAACATTTGATAGGTTCTTTAAAAAACAATCAAATTACCCACGGTTCAAATCAGGAAAGATTCATAAACAGTCTTATAAGACCCTTGAACGAACAATACGATTCAACCATAACCAAAAGTACATTAAACTGCCCAAATTGGGTTGGGTTAAGTGCAGAATGTCTCTGAACCACATTAATAATAACAACATCAAATCAGTTACTGTTACCCGTAAATCCAACAACAACTATTATATTTCTGTATTAGTAGAGTGCGAAAACCAAGACTTACCTAAGACAGACAAAATAGTTGGGGTAGATTTAGGATTGGCTGATTTAGCGATTACTTCTGATGGAATAAAATACCCTTCTTTATATTTGGATAGAAAGTACAAGAAGCAACTGCATTACTGGGAAAAACGATTAGCTAGAAGACGCATTCAAGCTAAGAATGAAGGCATCGACCTAAGAAGTGCAAAGAATTATCAAAAAGCCAGAATCCAAGTAGCTAAACTGAATCAGAAGATTAAGGATACACGCAAAGATTATCTCCACAAAATAACAACTGAATTAGTAGAGACGTATGATGTTATTTGTATTGAAGATTTGCGAACATCTAATATGATGAAGAATAGCAAACTAACTCAAAGTATCGCCTCTCAATCATGGAGAATGTTTAGAAACCTGTTGGAATACAAATGTCTGGCTTATGGAAAAGACTTTATTGCTGTGAACCCTTATAAAACATCACAGATTTGCTCTTCGTGTGGTTCTGAAACAGGCAAAAAACCCCTAAACATTAGAAGTTTCACCTGTCCTGAATGTAATACTCACCATGACAGAGACATTAATGCAAGTAAAAATATAAAAAATATTGGGCTTGGGATGAGCCTTAGTCAATAGCTTAAACCGCTGATATTTGTTTGAAATAGCAAATATCAAGTTCTGAGTGTTCCTAGAAACTCGGTACTTTAGTGCCGATGTAGTTCATGACAAAAGGTTACGAAGGTGAATGCATTTTCGATGACATGATAAAAGAAGTGAATCCTAAAGCACAAGTAATGAAGGATCTACTGTTAAAAGTGAATGGAACCACCTTTCAGATAGATACTATATTGATTGCATCAGATACGATCTACTTTTATGAAATCAAAAATTATGAAGGAGAATACCAGCTGAATAAAGAGAAAATGATTATCTACAGAAGTGGAACAGAGATTTTGAATCCAGTTAACCAATTACAGCGAAGCTCTTTTTTGTTCAGTCAGCTGCTCAATCAGAACAAGCATTCATTCAAAATTAAAGCAAATATCATTTTCATCAATTCTCAGTTTACATTGTATACATCGAGCCCTGTAGAAAATGTGATACTGCCTCCACTCATTTCAAAGCATCTTGACCATATAGCCTCTGTCAAGTCCACAAAAAAATCTTCTATAGATCTGATCAATTTCTTGAGGAGTCAACATATCAGTAATCACGATTTCGCGGATCTCCCGAAGTATTCAATGGATAAGTTAAACCAGCAGTCGTTCTGTCGAACATGTGAGTCACCGTTTCTTGAGATTACTGGAAGGAAGGTCAGGTGTGAAGATTGTGGAAAGATAGAAACCATCGCTAGTCTTGTCAGACGTCATATAGAAGAATATAGATTACTTTTCCCGGATATAAGGCTGACAACGCCCGAAATTCACCAGTGGTGCGGCAAACTGATCTCAGCTTTCTCTGTTCGACACGTACTCAAAAATTACTACCAAAGCGAACAGGAGGGAAGATGGCGGTATTATAGAGGAAAGACTCATACGGACCTGGAAAAACCGATTGGAGATAAACGTATGGCCATCGACCGATTGTATTTCGAAGACGGAGAAATTAATAACTTAGGCCCAACTGGTGAGCAGCAGGAAATGAGATAGTATAATAGGTTGAGAAAAGCTGTCCTGACGGGCAGCTTTTTTACATGTGCGCCCGGCATGGGCGACAACTTGGTGGTGAAAGTCCACTACAGACTTGGCAGTAGGAACTGTTAGCGAAAGACAAGGGTGTCCGCCGTGAGGCGGAATCTGAAGGAAGTCGGACGCAAATG
>NZ_BAAGIR010000165.1:0-3728 GCF_054658155.1 Alkalibacterium sp. m-11 | reverse complement strand
ACCGAACATACTCAAAAAATATTCGAATATATCACAGGGCTTTCGAGTTCGCCAAAGCGAACCCTCATCCCTGCCGAGCTATCATCCCACGATTGAAACCGTGGGTTTTCTCGCTCGGAAAACTGATAAAAAAGAGACCGTCTGATCAGCAGCCGGCCTCTTTTTTTGTCTATTAGTTTGTTCTATGGGATTTAAATGATTAATTAATTCAAAAAGCACTGGTTTAATGACTCTAGCAGCTTATATCCCGTTGACTTGTAGAGTAAAATCCGTTTAGTTGCAGTTTCGATCTTTCTGGATGAGCCGATCTGCCGCTACTTTGAGTTTTAATGAGAGTTCAGCACGACTAGACACTGCTAAACTATTACGATGCAGTTTCAAACGGCAATTTACTAAACAGTTAGAAGATAAACTACAACTAGAGACTCTTTAGTTGCAGCATACGTACTGAAATTGGTACAAACTATAACTACAGGCCTTCTAGCGTTATTTCTTCAAGCTCTTAAAGATTAAAATGTAACTAGACAGCGTCTAGTTATACCTTATTAAAAAGGACTATATTTAAGTGCCGTTAGAAACAATATAATGACGGGTCTTCAGGTTATCCTTATTGTAAACTAAAGCTAGATGGTACAAAGCATCTTCCAATCGAGGCCGAACAGTATTAGAAACTTTTTTCCGAATAGACTCGTACAAAAGATTCTTCAACATTGGATCAGCAGTCAGATATAAATAAAGGAACAGCGTACGGGATGAATCATTCTCCCTTTCGCTGTTCCTTTAAAACTTATGCTCTTATTTGCTTAATGCGCGTTTCAAAGTCTCTCTGACTGCTCCAGGTTTTTCGGTCAGCTCGACCAGATAGTCGACAACTTTGTCAGCCAGTCTGGTTTCATACAGATCAACCGCAAAGATATCTGATCGATTCAAAATCGGTCTGACTATGTCAGCGATCTGCTCTCGGTAATCAGCCAGTCATGGGGCAGTTCTACAGGCAAAAAGTTCGTCGGTCTGGTATGGTCGATCCCTTCTACTTTCGCAAATGTCCAGCCCTTCATAAAGAGCGATGTCTTGTTCACTTTTATGCCTCTTTTCCTGAATGTGTGTTTAAGATTGCCTGTCATGTTAGTTGACTTAATAAACAAACCTCATTGACATAAGAGTAGTCTTTTTTGTAAACGATGTCAACACAAAACCAGGTGACTTGACTTTTAGATCGAACGACTTCTAAGCCTTTATTCATATGGAATCGAGCTACCTTTTCTGACAAAAAATATGGTAAACTGATTTTAAAGGAGGCATTGGATATGAAAATATTAGTTGATGCAGATGCATGCCCTAAAAAAGAAACAATTATTGCGGAAGCTCAGAATTATCAGATTGAGGTCCTTCTAGTTTCAAGTATCTCTCATTATTCAACAAAAGAACTTCCAAATGGCGTTAAACGCATATGGGTCGATAAAGGGAGTGATCAGGCAGACTTCAAGATCATGGAGCTGGCTTATCCCAATGATATTGTAGTCACTCAGGATTACGGACTGGCCTCCATGCTTCTTCCTAAAAGGTGCAGAGTGCTGCACCACGAAGGCTACGAATATACAGAAAGAATCATTCAGAAACTGGTCGACGGCCGCCATATATCTGCCGCAATGAGACGAAGTAATATGAATAAAAGCCGAGTGAAATCCCTGAACCCATTTGCGGATGAAAAGCAGTATCCATTTGATGACCTTCTGCGTCAGGTGATCGAAGAACAGCTCGATGAGACAGAAAGGGTCGAAAACTGACGTGATAACAATTGCTCTGACCGGATGGAGTGATCATGAACTGATCCAACGTGACCGTTCCCGTAAACTGGAAGACTATGCCAGTCATTTCCCAGTGGTTGAACTCGACACAAGCTTCTATGCCATTCCTTCCAGAACCAATATTCTGAACTGGATCGATAAGACACCGGAATCATTCACTTTCTTCCCAAAGGCATTCAATATGATGACATTACATAAACCCTTCCAGCCTGATTTCAGCCGAATGGACGATGTCTTTGAAGCCTATCCGGACGCATTTGGTCCTATGATCGAACAGAAACGGATCAAAGCTTTTCTATTTCAGTTTCCACCCTATTTTGACTGTACACGTAAACATGTCAATTACTTGAAGTATGCGCGCAGTCATATGCGCGATCTGCCGGTTGCCGTGGAATTCAGGAATCAGTCCTGGTTTTCCGAGAAAAATCAGGAACGGACACTTGAACTGCTGAAACTTCTCGAGTTCTCCAATGTCATCGTTGATCAGCCCCAGACACCCAACAACAGTGTGCCTAAAATAGTCAGGAGTACACATTCCAGACTCAGTGTTCTTCGCCTTCACGGCAGAAACTACGAGGGCTGGCTTGGTGAAAATGTCAAGGACTGGCGGGCTGAGCGGACCCTCTACAATTATAGGGATGACGAACTGATGGAATTCAAGGAAATCATTGAGCAGTTGTCAAAGCAGTCAATGGAAGTCTGTGTGATTTTCAATAATAATTCAGGTGGCCATGCCGCTCAGAATGCGAAGACCCTTCAGAAGCTTCTGAACGTATCCTTTGATTACCTCGGCCCTCAGCAGCTCGATTTATTTTAACGAAATCCATTTTATACTGGAGGCTTTGTTAGACATAAATTTGGATTCAACCAACGAGCTTTAAATTGATGTCGTTCCTCGTTTAAATAACTGGTATTTATTTGATGGAATTTTGTTTTGAGTAGGGAAGCATTGAGACTCTTCGTCCTCAGAACGTAAACAAAAACATCCGGCCCCCCTCGTTCTAAATCAGAGACGGGGTGCCGGATGTTTTTATAATGATTATTACATCTCAGGTCGCTCTATCCAAACTTCAAGACCTCAGCCTGATCGTTTCTTCGTCCTCGTTCTTCTCTTTCTGTTACGCCATTTGAACAAAGCGCTCAATGTGCTGTATAGAGCTATGCCTACCAGGGCCCCGATTGTATCGATGATGACATCCATAACAAGAGGCTGTCTTCCAGGTACGAAGTACTGATGGAATTCATCCGTTATCGCATAAAGAAAAGAAATGACTAAAGCCAGGCCAAACGCTCGCCATGGTCTGACATCTGACAAGGTAAAAGCATTCATAAGAAAACTGCCAAGAAACAGATAGACGAAGAAGTGCGCATTTTTTCTAAGGTACCAATGGATGACCCATCGGTTCATTTCAAAGATACCAAATCGGCTGACTCTTGGACGTACAAATGTGAACAGGAAATGGGCAATACCTACACTTATAATCAGAAACAAAACGAACAGAACGATTTTTAAAATAAAGTGGGAGTCCATCTTTGCCAGCCAGATCAGAAAGATATGATACAGAAGAATGGCTGATATGATGCCTACCCACTGCCAGTTCGTTATGATTTCTCCGCCCAGTTCCATGAGCCCGACGCTCCATCTGACCGATTCTTCCGCAGGCTGTGATGAGAACCAGAAAATGACACCCATCCAGAACAGGACCATAGCCCAGGAAAAAATCTGAACCAGTCTTAATTTTGTCTGACTGTTCAAACTCATCTGTTCACCCTCCTTTCCTTTCGAGTACTACTTGAGACTCCCACGGCTAAAGCCGCAAGCCCGAACCTTTCGGTTTGACGGGTGGGATTCTTGAGTGCTTGTACGAACGCAGTCCATTTCTGTTTTGTTCAAGCCTCAAGGTGAGGGCATCTCATTGC
>NZ_BAAGIR010000164.1:0-3728 GCF_054658155.1 Alkalibacterium sp. m-11 | reverse complement strand
GTCATTTTTGTTTTATACTTATCCATGTTGTAAGTCCTTTGTTTTGGTCTTGGATAAGTCATCCAACCCCATTATAAAGGACTTTTTTATGTCATGAAACAGTTAAATTTTTAATGCAACACTAGTGAATTATTTATAAGAAGTTTCAATAACCGGAAGGGTTAAACCTGGATATTCAACTGCAAAACTTGAGTAAATAATTTAAAGATGTATTTTCCATTAAAAGGTGGCTCTTTTGATAGTGGTGAGCAAGAATATATAAAAGCTGTAGATGACGTCACTTTTTCAGTGTATGAAGGAGAGACTTTAGGAATTGTTGGAGAATCTGGAAGTGGTAAAACAACCTTAGGACGTACAATGATCCGTTTAAATGAACCAACGGCGGGTGAAATTCTTTATGAAGGGGAAGATATATCAAATTTTTCGAGAAAATAGTTGACTCCTTATCGGAAAAATATGCAGATAATTTTTCAAGACCTCTATTCATCCTTGGATCCAAGGATGACAGTCGGAGAGATTATTGAAGAACCTTTAGTTATTCAAAAAAAGTTAAATCTTACTAAAAGAACTGAACGCGTAAAGAAACTCATGGAAATGTGTGGTTTAAACGAAAGTTTCATTAATCGTTATCCACATGAGTTTTCAGGCGGACAGCGTCAGCGTATTGGTATTGCTCGCTCCTTAGCATTGAATCCAAAAATGATAGTTTGTGATGAAGCAGTATCGGCTTTAGATGTATCTATTCAATCTCAAATCATGAATTTATTACTTTACTTACAACGGCGTGAAAATTTAACTTACGTTTTTATTTCTCATAACTTAAATGTGGTCTACCACATGTCTGACCGAATAGCGGTAATGTATCATGGAAAAATTGTAGAACTAGCAGATCGTGAAGAATTATATTTCAATCCGATTCATGATTATACAAAATCATTACTCAAAGCAATTCCCAATGTTGAAAACGGGTATATTGCAGGTGGGAGTCAGATTAATTACGAAGCGAGTTTACCAGATGGATATTCATTTACTAAAATAATTGAAGACAATCAAGCTTTATACGAAGTAAAACCTGGACATTATGTATATTGTTATAAAAAATAGTAGGAATGGAGCAGATAAATGAATAAAGATTTGAAATATTTAGACACACAACTACCAGAGGATATAGCAAAACTAAAAGCCGTGGGTGAGTATGACCGAGTCGAAAGAATCATCGATAAACGCTTGGAAAAAGATTTACCGGTTGCTTTAAGAAAGAGATTAGAACAAGAAAAAGAAATACTACCTATTATTAGAGATTCTTATCCTCATACCTACGAGGCAGCATTATCATTATTTAAAGATAATATTGCCGATTTTAAAACCGAAGAATTCGAAAGTTTACGCGATGAAGATGCCTTAGATTGGGTATATTTGGATGGCGAAATTCATTTCCGAGAAAACATTTTACAAAATATTATGAAAACTCGTCCCAATTATGCCAAACGTTGTACTAACCCTGAATTACTAGATAAGCGCACAAATTTACTTAATGAAACAATGCATAAGATGAAAGAAAAAGGGGAATTGACTTATCATATTCGTTTACGTGCAACTTTGAAGGTGAAACCAGAGGCTCAAAAACCAGGAGAGAAAATTAGAGTTCACTTGCCTTTGCCGATTGAATATGCTCAAGTAAAGAACTTTAGACTCATTGATACATCTCATAAATCAGCTCTAGTGAATGAACCTGACCATCCAGCAAGAACCGTTTATTTTGAGAAAGAATATGAAGCGGACGAAGAGTTTTATGTGGAATATGAATTCGATAATCATATGGTGTATAAAAATCCTTTGCCGGAAGAAGTAGACGAAGCACAACCTACATTTTATACTGAAGAACAATTACCACATATTAAATTTTCACCTTATATCAAATCAGTAGCTAAAGAGATTATCGGGAATGAAACCAATCCTCTTGAAAAAGCACGTTTAATTTACGAATATATTACTAAAAATGTGATGTATTCGTTTGTCCGTCCTTATTACACCATTACAGATATTCCAACTTACGCTTTAACAGGTTTTAAAGGAGATTGTGGTATCCAAGCTCTTACTTTTATTACCTTATGTCGTGCAGTTGGAGTTCCAGCAAGATGGCAGGCTGGCTTATACACCAATCCAGAAACAATAGGAAATCATGATTGGGCTCAATTTTATGTAGCCCCATTTGGCTGGTTATATGCCGATACTTCTTTTGGTGGCTCAGCATACCGAACAGGTGAAGAAGAACGATGGAAATTCTACTTCGGGAACTTAGAACCATTCAGAATGCCAGCAGTATCCGATTTTCAACATGATTTTACACCTGCGTTAGATTTCAGTCGAAATGATCCGTATGATAATCAAAACGGAGAAGCTGAATTCGAAAGTGGAAAATTAACTTATAATGATATTGAAACAACGGAAGTCGCTATTGAAATTTATGAAAAGGAAGATTAATCGATGAAAATTACTAAAATTTCTCACAAAACAATTACTATTGAACCTATTGTAAGTTTCAAAATTGCGAGTTCAGATGATACTCGGACGGATACAGTTATTGTAAAGGTTGAAACGGATGCAGGGGTTACCGGGTATGGTGAATCTCAGCCTTCGAAAGTTGTTACTGGTAATAACATAGAAGATGTAACAAATTTCTTAACGGAAATGGACAATACATTAAAAGGTGAAAATCCTTTAAACATCGGGCGCATACATGAAATCATGAACCGCCAATACAAAGGGAAGACTGCAGGAAAAGCTGGTATCGATTTAGCTTTATATGATATTTTAGGAAAACACACAGGCCTTCCAGTTTACCAATTGTTAGGGGGATCATCAAACCAGGTAGAATCAGACATGACAATCGGAATCGATGAACCTAAAGAAATGGCGAAACTTGCAAGACAATATGTCGATGAAGGATTTAATATTCTGAAAATAAAAGTTGGATTGAATGCGAAAGATGATATAGAAGCGATTCGTTTAATTCGAGAAGAAGTTGGACCAGATATCAGTCTCCGAGTGGATGCGAACCAAGGCTACTATAAGAAACAAGCCGTCCATGTTCTAAATGAATTTTATAAGTATGGTGTGGAAGAAGTAGAACAACCTGTTCCATATTGGGATTATGAAGGTATGAAGTTTATTAAAGACAATGTAACACAACAAATTATGATGGATGAATCTGTCCTCTCACCCCAAGATGCATTTCGCGCGATTAAGGAAGAAGCATGCGATATCATCAATATTAAATTAATGAAATCCGGTGGCATTTATCCTGCCTTACAAATAAATGCGATCGCACAAGCTGCTGGCTTACAATGTATGGTAGGTTGTATGTCTGAATCCCGTATTGGGATTGCTGCTGGAGCAGCTTTAGCTGCTTCACAAAAAAATATTACTTATGCGGACTTAGATAGTTATCGTATGAGTAAAGAGGTTCCCGGCATTAAGAGTGATTTCACGCAAGAAGGTGGAATTATGACTTTGTCAGAAAAACCAGGACTAGGATTAGATATTGATTTAGAATTTTAATATTTAGTCTACAATCATATTATTAATCCCCCCAAAAAGTTAGTTACTGTCAAATTTTTTTGTTCTTAAAGGTCTATAACCGTTGTTCTATCAAGGAAAAGACAAAAAACACTTGCCCCTCCCTCATTTATCGGTAAAATAGTAGGTATCCGACTACCAAACTATCC
>NZ_BAAGIR010000163.1:0-3759 GCF_054658155.1 Alkalibacterium sp. m-11 | reverse complement strand
TCCAAATTCTGCTGAGCGTTCGCCAAAGCCAGACTATCAACCGCTTTCATAAAAGGAAACTCTTCTTTGTACTGAGCGGGCGTATTGTTGAGCATTTGTTTTGTCTCTTTATAGTGGTCGATCTTGTCGCTAAGCATTTGGTTATAAATGAAGCGGGCACAACCAAAACAGTTCACAAAATAGTCTTTTTGCTGGTCGGTTGGGTATAATCTGTACTTGTAGGCTTTCAGCATATTCCTCACCTCACTTCGCCTTGATTATCGATATATTTCTTGATGACTTCAATTGGAGCACCGCCTGTTGTCATGAGACAGAAGCTTCTCGACCAGAACATTTCTTTCCATAATTTCCGCTTCACTTCTGGGAAGTTCTTTTTTATGAGTCGAGAGCTAGCACTTTTGTAGGCATTGATGAATTTTGATAATTCTGTATTAGGCTGGGCTTTGAACAGGATATGAATGTGGTCTTTGTCAACGTTCCACTCAATGAGGGTGATGTTGTATGTTGTGCTAATTCTTAGAAACATATCTTTTGCATAATCCGAAACAGAGGGGGTGATGACTTTTCTTCGGTATTTCACAACTAAAACAAGATGGTAGTACATTAAGAAGACTGAATGATTATTGTTGTCCAATTCCACTGTCATCACTTCCTTTTTTGTTGATTACTACTGATTATAGTATACCCCATAGAGGACAGATTAACCACCTCAAGCTATAGCTTGACCGACATTCATCTCCCACTTTCACTGGTGCTTCGCCCCCACGCGTTTAGAAGTGGGAGACTTCTTTCGGAATTAGGTTAAACTTTCCAGTATTGAAATCAATGGTCCTACATCCCCTCTTAACGGCAGATTCTCTATTAACAACTAACGTAACACAAAAAGGCACGCTATTTATACAGTGCCTTTTTGTGTATTTAATTTTTCTTTGCCACCGGGATCCATATTTCACAAAACAGGTTGTCTGGTCCATCAGCTGGATATAATTCAAAGTCCGTGTCATCAAGCATGTCGTAGTCCGACCCTGGTAGAAACTCTTTAAATATGCACTCCCAGGTGTCTGCTATGCAGTCTGGTGTGTCACCGATACAGGAAAAAACTGCCCACATTGTCGGGGTCACGTCCCAGACCTGATACCCCTCAGGGACTTCGCTGCCATCATAAACCATTCCGATGCCGTAATCAAAATAGAGACTGTCCTTAGATACAGGCGCACAGACACCATAAAAATCGTCCGTTTCTGCATGCTGCATCAGTTCTGTAAAGACGCCCGATTCTCTACTGTCTTCCCAGAAGCCAGCTATCTTATTGACCTCTTTTCCGTTTTCATCCACAGCTTCCGTTTCAAACTGCTCGACCTTGGCAATCAGCTGAAACGCTTCTTTTTCGACTATTCTATACTGCATGATCGTGCCTCCTTCTGTTGATACTCTTATCACGAGGCGATTGAAACTGTTCAACGGAGCATCCGCTTTTTTAGCTTTACTTGGCGTGATGCCATGAAACCGCCGGAACGCTTTGGAAAAACTTTCAGGAGAGTCATACCCATATTTGTAGGGCAGATCGATGACTTTCACATCTGACAAAGTAATCTCCTGGCCAGCCATCGACAGGCGCCGGTTCCTCATGTATTCACCTGGCGTCACATCTGTGATCAAACTGAATATCCGCTGAAAATGAAACGCCGATAAATAGACATGCTCGGCCACATCGGCATAACTAATCTCTTCCAGCAGATGGTCTTCCATATACTGAATGGCCTGCTGAATCATCTGAAAGTAATCCATATCGCTCACCTCACTTCAAAGTATACGTGCAGAAGGCACACGTTTCCTGACAGGGATTGCTCGAATGTGTCAGGTTCAGTACGGTTTACTTTTTATAATTTTGATTCTGTTCACTTATGAAAGTGCAGCACGTATTCATTAAACTCGTCATTGAACGAATCGTCTTTAAATCCTAAGTCCCTGAGAAGGCTCCCCATGGCTTCGTTTCCCTTGACATAGTCGGCAATCAGTACGGTATGGTCTGGGTCATTTTCGAAGCGTTCAATGACCGCCTGCACCGTCTGACGTCCGTAACCTTTTCCTTGGTACTGCTTGTCGATCATCATACGCCAGATCATCATTTCCTTCTCTTCAAAGTCCAAGTCAAGCAGTAAAAAGCCGACAACGGTCTCCCCGTCTTGGACAGCAAAAGGAAAGACATCCTCGTTTTTTCGGTAAAGGTAACATTCCGCAAGTGAGCGCACATTAGGCGCGACGAATTTTCGCTGGTGTTCATGAAGGTCCAGCTTAATCACTGCTTCAAAATTATTCTCGTCAATAGGTACCAGTTCGACCATCTTAATCTCCTTTGCGATACTGAATTTTCAGGAATTATCAGGCCTTCCTGACTTTCAGTATCATAAAATCTGGTGCTCTCAAGTCTTCTTTGAAATCCGGATACTTCTCCAAATATTCTTCAGAGGGAGCAGGTTCAATTAAGGTCTCAAGTGTAAAGCCGGTACTGAATAATGCATCCATATACGTCGTCAATGTCCGGTGGAAGCCGAAAACTCTCTCTTTTATCCCGAACCGCTGCTCAAACTGCCCTTCTTCAAAGTAGTGATCTGTTTTCCAGTGAAGGTTATTGCCATGTTCATCTCTATACCAGCCACTTTCAGGTGTGACGAAACAGGGGTGAAGAATCGAAAAGACAAACGTCCCTCCCGGTTTCAGCACACGATGTATTTCGCCTAATACGCCATCCAAGTGAGCTACGTCCTGAATGGCCATATTCGACATGACTTGATCAAACAGACTGGATTCAAGTTCATTCAGATTCTCCAGATCAGCTTGTCTGTAGTCGATAGCTGCATCGTTTGATGTACGCTCACGGGCGATATCGAGCATGCGAGCAGAAAAATCTACGGCTGTCACATGAGCACCTTTTTCCGCAAGCAGTCGGCTGAAGTACCCTTCACCACAGCCAGCATCCAGAATCTTCTGACCGTCTACGTCTTCAAGCAAGGACAGGATAGTCGGCGTCAACAGTACTTCTTTATGCAGATCCCCGAATTTACTGGTGCGCTTTGCATAGTCTTCCGCAAACAGATCCCACCTGCGTTTGGATTCCCTTGTCACTTCGTTGGTCATTTGACTCCTCCTATCCGCTTTTTAAATCAACACTTTCTCCAATGTAATACAAGGGACACCATCTTCAAGATAACTGTCCCCTTCTCTCGTGTAGCCAAGCTTTTCGTAAAAAGGTGCCGCGCTCAATTCGCCATGAATCTCGGAAGCCATGCAGCCTTTAGTCCGAGCATAAGCTTCCAGCTCTTTGACCACCCGTTCACCAAGACCTTTTCCACGGTAATCGTTTAAAACAGCAATTCGACCGGGCCGAACAGTGCCTTCATCCATTTGAATAAACCGACCTGTGGCAACTGGCTTGTCGTTATCATACAGTACGACATACACCGCCTCATCATGGTCTTCACCGTCAAATTCATCTTGACTGGCGATGTCTCTTTCCAGAACGAACACCTTCATTCGGACAAAATAAGCCGCTGCCTGATGCCATTTTTCACTGCCAATATGTACGCTTAAGTCATTATTTCCCGTGTTCTCCATTGTCATGCCCCCTACAACCTATGTGTAAAATAGTTGTCGGAAAGTAAAATAGTAGGGCAAGAAATTAAAGTAGACAAAAAGAAAGAAGACCCTTAATCTAGAGATAACCACAAATCCAGAAAAGAGGTCTTCTTATGAATCAAA
>NZ_BAAGIR010000162.1:0-3762 GCF_054658155.1 Alkalibacterium sp. m-11 | reverse complement strand
GTCCAATGGGACAACTGAAGAAAATGTTTGGGTAATGAAACACACAGAATGAGCCATTTTAATATTAAAATTGAAGAGTTACCATCTCTAGAAAAAAAGTTTCCGCCAAAGTCTTGACACATACTGAAGTCTAATTGTAGTGTTAAAGCAGTTTCCATTGTGGTATAATTTTGATACAAAGTGAGCCCCTCCTATAATTTCTGTTGGTACTTCAATTATAGCCGGTGGGGCTCATTTTGTCTTTAAAAAAGAAACATCCCTCGACCATTTTTTTCTCAAAATCGGTCGAGGGATGTATTCATTTTAGGGGAGTTTTTTCCCAGCCCCTTTTTGAATCTAATATTAAATTTTTTCTCTGTCAGGCAATTCCTTCAAATACTTAGTAGGGGTCTGACCTGTAATTTTTTTGAATACTTTTGTGAAATAGGAGTGACTGTTGAAGCCAGCCAAGTTTGCAACTTCACTTAACTGATGTTCTCCTAAATGGAAGTAATATTTTGCCAGATAAACACGCTGCTGGTTAACATAGCCGATAAATGTATTTCCCGTCTCTTGCTTAAATTTACGTGCAAGATGAACTGGATGCATCCCATAAATCGAAGCAATATTTGTCAACGTCAGTTCGCCTGTCAAATTTTCAGTAATATAACTGACAATCTCTTTCAGGACCGTAGAATAACTAGATGTAGAGAAGTGAATGACTGCGTGGCAGTATTCTCTGAAAATCTGGAAATAAACATGTTCAACTAGATAATCAATTGAATCAGCGTCGTTGATAATCATTGAAAACCGCTCAAAAATCAGATGTAAGTAAAGGGGCAACACCCCACCGTTTTTAGCAGCGATACGAGCATACGTATTGACAGTGACAAGATGACTTTTAAACCGATGAATGAGGTCATAGTCACTGGTCTGATCCAGATATTCCAGTACTTTCTCTACATCGATCAAATCAAGTGTTTTTTCAAGTAGTTGGCTATTACCGGCTGTTATGGCATCTGACAATTGATCCTGGATTAAATATCGGTAATTCATTGATTCACTTGTGAGCTCCTTGAGTTTGTTAATCCGTTCTTTCTTCAAGACTTCTTTTTTCTCATGACTCTTCATAAGATCTAATCCTTTCCCAATTGCTATAATCGATAACATCTCCCATGTTAAATATACCATAACACTGAAGAAAACAAACAATAATTGCATAAAAAACGGCTGTTTTTTGAGACTTTTTTTTGAAAAAGGGTAAAATATTAATTTTTTTAGCAGTAAAATACTATATTAGAATTATTATTTTATGATACTGACTCATTATTAAAATGTGCATATTATAATAAATATACATTATTAAATTTTATTTATCAGAAACTCACTGAAAAGCGTATTCTTTTACAAGTTATTAAGTCAATGATAACATTAAACATGTAAATAAGTGAATAAAATATGACGAAATTAATGACGAAAGGGTGATGAAATGGATCGTCACATCTTGGGAACATTTTCGGATGAAGAAGACACAATTAAAGAGGTTAATCGCCTGATCAGTGAGGAAGGTTATTCTTCCGATGAGCTTACTTTGGTTATGGACAGGCACAATTCGTACGACGCGAGGCTTAACAGCTTGAAGAATGTTCAAGTCGATCAAGTCACTGTCGAAGAAAGCGATGGTAACGTCTGGGAGAAGATTAAAGAAACCTTCTCTTTTGGTTCTTATGACAGTGAAGCTTCTCACTCAATTCTTGAGGATTACGGTGTTCCTCATGATCGAGCTGAACATTACATGGATGCATTGCAAGAAGGGGAAATCATACTTCTGGCCAACAGTGATGCACCACGAACAATAGAGTTATCAGAAGTAAATGAAGATATAGTAAAAGAGGAGAGAAATGACATGACAGATAAAGAAAAAAGAGATGCACCATTAGATGAGGTCAATTCTGAAGAAGAATCAGCGATAAAAGATGACAAAAGTCAGGATAAGGAACCTAAAGATATTGAAACATCTGAAACAGATGAGGAGTCAATGACAAATTCCATTGATCCGAGTCAGGTTGAACACACGCGTAAAGAAGAAGTTCAAACACCTCAATCATTTTCTGACGAAGAGCACAGTGGTGAAGATCTGAAACAGAACAAAGAAGAAGATCCGGATCTGACAGGAGAAGAAGAAACAGTAGAAATTGAAGAATCTGTACATGGATACGGCAACGACTTGGCAAAAGGGGTTGTCAAACCTGTGCCTAAGAGTCCTTTGAACACTGAAGGTAAACAGGAAAAAGATCCCTCAGAAAAATCAGATGCACCTGAATCAGATGCCAATTATCCGGAAGACTCAGAAGATGCTGGGATGAAATCCGAAAATTAAATCATTCAAGGAGCGAGATATATTGGGAGAACAGGACAAAGTAAAAACACAGAAGCCGAAAAAAGATTATTTCATGGTTGATGAGTCCAAGAATATGGATCGAAAACCTGTCATAGAATCAGACACCTACAAAGCTGCAGGTAAACTTGAAGGAAAAGTTACTCTAATTACGGGTGGAGATTCTGGAATTGGAGCAGCTACAGCAATTCTATTTGCTAAAGAAGGTGCAAATGTTGCGTTCACCTATCACTCATCTGATGAAGACGCCACCCGTACTGAAAATCGACTGAAAGAAATTGGAGCAGAAGTTCTCGTGTTTAAAGGTGATGTTGGTGACGAATCATTTGCTGATGAAGTGATCAGCAGTCTCACTGATAAGTGGGGAACTATTGACGTACTGGTGAACCATGCTGGTGAACAGAGATATCAGGCTAGCATTACTGATATCAAGGCGGAACAGATCGATCGGACCTACAGAACAAATATATTCAGTATGTTCTATTTTGTGAAAGCAGCATTGAATCATTTGTCAGAAGGCGCTTCGATCATTAACATTTCTTCAATCACAGCTTACAAAGGTAATCCCACACTTATGGACTATTCTGGAACAAACGGGGCCCGAGTTTCATTTACTCGTTCTTTGGCACAAAACCAGGAGATACTTGATAAGAAAATCAGAGTCAATTCTGTCGCTCCAGGACCGATCTGGACTCCGCTAATACCGTCAACATTCCCAGAAGAGGCTCTGGAAGAGTTTGGAAAGGACGGCGCACTTGGTAGACCCGGAGAAGCGTATGAACTTGCTCCTGCCTATGTTTACCTCGCTTCCGATGATTCCAGCTATGTTACAGGACAGACGATTCATGTAAACGGTGGAGTGATAGTGAACGGATGACAAAGTAAAGGATGATAGTATGTCAAAAGATAATGAATTAAAAAGACCTAACCATAATGAAAGAAATAATGGTGGAGACGACCCCGCATATAATCAGGTCGTTTCTCCTGATACTTCAGCTCCTCTTGGCTACATCAAAGATCGTCCCTTGAGAGACAAACTGTCAGAAGAAGAAGTGGACAGAAAAGCCAAAGGAGAGTCTCCCGGAAACGAAGTGGAGCTGGATTTAAACCCTAATCCAGATACTGAAAGTGAAGACGATACTGTTTAATAGCCTTAAGCTAGGATACTCCAGTTGGGAATGTTCTAGCTTTTTTTGCAGAATTCAGGACTGGCTGGCAAAGAGGACGAACTGAAATTTACAAATCCTGACTACGAGCTGCTATGTGTAAAATTAATGTCGGAAGAGGGGAAATTCGACCTAGACAAAAAGAAAGAAGACCCTTAATCTAGAGATAACGACAACGCTAGAGAAAGAGGTCTTCTTATGAATCAAATTATATCAGAA
>NZ_BAAGIR010000161.1:0-3805 GCF_054658155.1 Alkalibacterium sp. m-11 | reverse complement strand
CGGAACTCTTCAAGCCATTTTTAAAAGAAAATCAGCTGAATCAAATATCAAAAGCGGCATAATAATCGGTACCAAGTCAATGACACCAAGGGTCAAAGGCTATTTTTTAACTGCAAAACTTGAGTTAATAAACTATGTGACAGAGAATTAAGAGTGGGTTTAGGTAGAAATGCAAGAGCTTATCTAGAAAATCATTATACATCAAAGCATTCATACGAGATTATAATGAGTCACTTCAACAAATGAAGAAAAGAGAGGGAGCTAAATGTTTAAAGATAAAACTTTATTAATTACAGGTGGAACAGGATCTTTTGGAAATGCAGTGCTTGACAAATACTTAAAATCAGATTTGAAAGAAATTCGAATTTTTTCAAGAGATGAATTGAAGCAAGATGAAATGCGTCATAAATATCAACAAATTGCTCCAGAGTATAGTAATAAAATCAAGTTTTATATTGGTGACGTTCGTAATCCTCAAAGTATACGAGACGCAATGTACGGAGTGGATTTTGTGTTCCATGCTGCAGCATTAAAGCAAGTGCCGTCATGTGAGTTTTTCCCCATGGAAGCAGTACGTACTAACGTAGTCGGCACAGAAAATGTATTAAATGCAGCAGTCAAAGAAGGAGTAGAAAAAGTAATTTGTTTATCTACAGACAAAGCTGCTTATCCAGTGAATGCAATGGGAACTTCTAAAGCAATGATGGAAAAGGTTGCAGTAGCGAAAGCACGAACTGTTTCGCCTGAACGGACCGAAATCTGTGTTACTCGATATGGTAATGTTTTAGCATCGCGCGGTTCAGTCGTTCCTTTATTCATCAATCAGATGCGTGATGGTAAGGAACTAACTGTAACTGATCCTAATATGACTCGATTCATCATGACTCTAGAAGAAGCAGTAGATTTAGTAGTATATGCTTTTGAACATGCTGAATCTGGGGATATTATGGTACAAAAAGCTCCTGCATCTACAATTGGTGACTTAATGGAAGCCACTAAGCAAATCTTTAATCCTAAAGCAGAAAGTAAACAAATTGGTATCCGCCATGGAGAAAAAATGTATGAGACTCTTCTTACTAACGAAGAATGTGCTCATGCCATTGATATGGGAGACTTTTATCGCGTTCCAGCAGACACTCGAGATTTGAATTACGATAAATATTTCTCAGATGGAGATGAAGATCGTAATTTATTAGAAGAATTTAACTCTGATAATACAAAACTGATGACTGTAGAACAAGTAAGAGAGAAACTATTAAGTGTACCATTGGTTCAAGAAGAATTAGAAGCATGGAAGGCGGGACAGTAATGGAAATCTTAATCACAGGTTCAGAAGGGTTTGTTGGTAAGAATTTAGTAGCTGAACTACGTAATAGAGGTTATGGAGACTTATACCTTTACGACAAAGAGAACTCTTTTGAAGATTTAAAAAAATGGACAAAAGACTGTGAATTTGTTTTTCATCTAGCAGGTATCAATCGTCCTGAGACTGAAGAAGAGTTCATGGAGGGGAATGCAGATTTAACTTCGCAATTAACCAGTTTATTGGAAGAAAATAATAATCAAGCACCTATCATGATTTCTTCATCTATTCAGGCTGAAAAAGACAATCCTTATGGTAAGAGCAAGAAGGCTGGGGAGGATTATATTTTTGAGTATGGAAAAAGAAATGACGTTCCAGTCTTTGTCTACCGGTTTTCTAACCTTTACGGAAAGTGGAGCAAGCCAAATTACAATACGGTTATTGCTACTTTTTGTCACAACATCGCTCATGGCTTGCCAATACAAGTAAACGATCCTACTGTAGAAATTACCTTTCAGTATATTGATGATGTGGTTAATGAACTGATTGACTGCCTTGAAGGAAATGGCACGCAATTGGATAAATTCTATCATGTTGCAGAAAAAGATACTAGAACTTTAGGAGAAGTAGCCCAACTAATTCAAGATTTTAAAGAAAGTCGTAAAACCTTACAAGTTCCAGACATGAGTGATTCTTTTACTAAAAACTTATATAGTACTTATTTAAGTTTTTTACCAGAGGACGACTTTTCTTATAAATTGAAAATGAACCAAGATGAGCGAGGCTCATTTACAGAATTTTTAAGAAGCCCAGATCGTGGTCAAGTATCGATTAATGTTTCAAAGCCAGGAATTACTAAAGGCCAGCACTGGCATCATTCAAAAAATGAAAAGTTCCTAGTCGTTAAAGGGAATGGAGTAATTCGATTCCGTAAAGTCGGTGAAGAGAAAGTGATTGAATACTCAGTAAGCGGCAAAGAACTAGAAGTCGTTGATATTCCAACCGGTTATACACATTCAATCGTAAATACTGGAAAAGAAGAAATGGTAACTGTCATGTGGGTGAATGAACCGTTTGACCCAGATAACGCAGATACTTATTATTTGGAGGTTTAGCATTGAAAAAATTAAAAGTAATGACTGTAGTAGGAACTCGCCCAGAGATTATCCGTCTTTCAGCAGTAATTAACAAATTAGAAGAATCAGAGGCGGTTGAGCATATCTTAGTACATACTGGACAAAACTATGATTATGAGCTAAATGAAGTCTTCTTTGAAGATTTTAAATTAAAGAAACCGGATTACTTTTTAAATGCAGCAACTGGTACACCTGTCGAAACCATTGGGAATATTCTAGTGAATATAGATCCGATTTTAGACGAAGTTCAACCGGATGCGTTTCTTGTATTAGGAGATACGAATAGCTGTCTATGCGCAATTGCAGCGAAAAGAAAGCATATCCCAATCTTTCACATGGAAGCTGGAAACCGTTGCTTTGATCAACGAGTACCGGAAGAAACAAACCGTAAAATTGTAGATCATGTAGCAGATATCAACTTAACTTATAGTGATATTGCGCGTGAGTACCTCTTAGCTGAAGGACTGCCAGCAGATCAAGTCATTAAAACTGGAAGTCCTATGTATGAAGTACTAGAAACTCGCAGAGAAGATATCGAAAATTCAGATGTGCTCGAACGATTGGATTTAGAAAAAGGCCAGTATTTCGTAGTATCTGCTCACCGGGAAGAAAATATTAACTCTGAAAAGAATTTTAATGGATTAGTAAATAGCTTAAACGCTATTGCTGAGAAATATAACTTGCCGATTATTGTAAGTACACACCCGCGAACACGTAATATGATAAATGAAAAAGGCATCACTTTTAATGAAAATATTCAATTAATGAAACCTTTAGGCTTTAACGATTACAACAGTTTACAATTGCACTCTAAAGCTGTATTAAGTGATAGTGGTACGATTAGTGAAGAATCTTCTATTTTAGGCTTTAGAGCTTTAAATATCCGGGAAGCTCATGAACGACCAGAAGCAATGGAAGAAGCTAGTGTGATGATGGTTGGATTAAATAAAGAGCGTATTATTCAAGGCTTAGAAGTGCTTGAGACTCAAGTGAAGGATACTTTAAGACTGGTAGGAGATTATAGTATGCCGAATGTTTCTGAAAAGGTATTACGAATTATAATAAGTTATACGGATTACATTAATAGAGTAGTTTGGAGTGAGATTTAATCGTAAATGAATTCTAAAGGAGTAATCAGAACATTAATTATTAGTAATAACCCACTGAGTGAAACTAATAACAATGGTAAGACAATCGCCTCTTTTTTTTCAAGTTCTCAAAAATATAACTTGTCACAATTCACTAGTGTTGCATTAAAAATTTAACTGTTCCATGACATAAAAAAATCCTTTATACTAGTACTTGGATGACTTATCCAAGACCAATACAAAGGATCTAAGCATGGATAAGTATAATACAAAAATGA
>NZ_BAAGIR010000160.1:0-3807 GCF_054658155.1 Alkalibacterium sp. m-11 | reverse complement strand
AGAACAATTCTTAACTACAAACTTATTATACGAGGGGGGGAAGAGGTGCCTTTTTGTATTTTAATTGATAGAGCAACGATAGTTGCATTAAAACAACACGAAAAAACAAAAAAATTGGTAATTACTTGAAAAAACAGAAGAGTGGTATTATGAAACGATTTCAGATTTAATCGATTTTATCGGCTTTTGTTCGACTAAGTATACTCGTTCAAAATTGAGAAAAGCATTACCCCAAAAACACAGCTATATTATCGAAGAGCTTTTGTACACTGATCCGTCCTCTCATAGAGATCGAAATGCCTATTATAAAAGTATATTGGAAAGACTAATTAAACTTAAGCAGGCAAAGCCATTTATTATCTCTCTATGCGAAGTCATTCCCAGGTTAGTAATAGACCATCTGCATTTAGTTGGGGATATTTTTGACCGCAGTGGTGGGGAGTATTCTGTGATGCAACAGCTCATAAAACATCATTCTGTAGATATACAGTGGGGTAACCATGATGTCCTCTGGCTCGGAGCTATTCATGGCTCGAAAGTTAATTTACTAACGCTGCTTCGTATTGCCTCCAGATACGGATATTTGTATGAACTGGAAAAAACATACGGATTAAATTTAAGACCATTATTTTTCTATGCTGAAAATCATTACGCTGTACACAAGTCATTTAATCCCAAAGTTTCTTCTGATGCAAGACGTATCTTTAACGAGGAGAGTGAGTCTTTGCTTAATAAGGTACACCAGGCACTTGCTGTTATGCAGTTTAAGCTGGAAGGACAACTGATAGACAGGAGACCTGAATTTAATTTAGCTGAGCGTAACCTATTAAAAAATTTAAATTTTAAACAAGGTAAGATAAAAATCGAGAGCAATTATTATCATCTCCATAACTTTCCTTTCGAAAGGATCGATGAGAAGGATCCAAATCGATTGAGTTCAGAGGAAGAATATGTGGTTGAAACATTGTTAGACAGTTTTCAGCAATCAGAAAAACTTAGACAGATTAATAAGTTTCTCATCCGTAAAGGAATTATGTACCTTGTTTACAATGATCAGCTTTTATATCATGGCTGCATTCCTTTAAAAAATAATGGGGAGTTCAGCTGCTTAATGTTGGAAGGTAAAAAACTTGCAGGAAAGCTATTACTAGATTATTTTGAGTATCATATACGCGAATCGGCAGCTCATCCTGAAATACAGGATAATTTATCTACTGATCTTGAATGGTACGCTTGGGCAGGTCCATTGTCTCCTTTATTTGGTAGAAATAAAATGACTACCTTTGAGAGATACTACGTCAATAACAAGGATATGTATAAAGAAGAAAGAAATGCCTATTTTGATTTGAGGAACAATGCAGTGATTGCCGATAAAATTTTAAAAGAGTTTAATCTGGATCCTAAGAAATCAAAAATTATTAATGGCCATACTCCGGTTAAAGTTAGACAGGTAGAAGAACCAGTCAAAGCTTCAGGAAAAGTCTTTGTTATTGACGGCGGAATGAACAAGGCCTATCAAGAGACAACGGGTATAGCCGGTTATTCTCTGTTAAATAATTCATATGGTTTTCAATTGGTCACGCATAAAATGTTTGTCACGGTAGAAGAACTTATTAAAAGTCAATCGAGAGATGCTTCACTTAAACACATGATAGACAAGAAGCTGGAAAGAAAACTAATCAAAGATACAACCATTGGCAAAACAATTCAATCCCAAATAGACGATCTTCAGAAACTAATTCACTATGTAGCTTATGATTAAATCAAATTCTTGAGCAATGGCTAGCAGACCTGTCTTTGTTTTTGGTTTTGTTTGGATTTGAGTATAACTACTCGTGAAGGCATGCTTCTGCTTGCTTTTTTAAATAGGGAATAGAGGGTTTGCCAGTTGACTCCCTCACTTAATAAAGGTATGTTTAGCAAAAGAGATAGTGATTAACTAGTATTAATGAACAGCAAAAGGAAAAAGGCCCAGCTAAATACTAGAGATTAAGTTGGCTATTGATGGTTGCCATCAACAGATGTTATATCTTTGTTTGCTTATATATACCAGCTGGATATAATTTGTCAAATACACGGAGCACAAAAACCTTCAAAGAAAAGAGGCTACCTGATGACAAAAACCAATGATTTTGACGATATTATACTCAACCGGCGCTCAATCAGAGAGTTTGATCCAAAGGTAAAAATTCCCCGCGAAGATATGCTTGAAATGATTCAAAAAGCGACGCGTGCTCCGTCTTCAGTCAATCTTCAGCCCTGGCGATTTGTAGTGGTGGACAGCGAAGAGGGTAAACAAAATCTCCGGCCTTTGATGCGCTGGAATACACAGCAGAATGACACGTCAGCTGCGATGGTTCTTATCTTTGGCGATCTGAAGTGCTACGAGTACGGAGAAAAAATTTATGCTAAAGCAGTGGCAGAAGGCAAGTTGACAGAAGAAGAAAAAAACAAGCAGTTGAGGGACATAATTCCTGAGTACAAAAGCTTTCCAAAAGAAAAGATGAAAAAGGTTGTCCGGCTTGATTCTAATCTCGCAGCCATGCAATTCATGCTGGTAGCCAGAAGCCATGGCTATGACACGAACGCTATTGGCGGATTTGATTACGGTCAGCTGGCAGAAAGTGTAGACCTTGATAAAGAACGCTATGTGCCTGTTTTAATATTGGCTGTCGGGAAAGCTTTAGAACCGGGCGAAGCAACAGTTCGTTTGGACGCAGAAGCGATTACAACTTTCAAATAAAGAAGACGCACTATTTAATAGCTTTTGCTGTATAAACAGATAAGGATAAAAAAGAACGCCTTTCACAGGGGTTCTTTTTTGATATACTATTAAAAAAGAGAAAGCGCTTTAAGGAAGTATCATATAATTCTCAAAGTGAAAAGGAGCAGACAGATGAAGCAGTATTTAGTATTTGATATAGGTGGGTCAGCAATCAAATTTGCGCTGATGGATAAAGAGACTATACATATTAAAGGAAAAAGAAAGACCCCCCGTGATTCACTGGAATCCCTGCTGTTTGTGATTGAAAAGATTGTCCAGCCCTACGTAAAAAGTATAGCAGGGGTGGCCATCAGCATGCCGGGTCGAATTGATTCTGATGCCGGCTTTGTCATTCACGGAGGTTCGCTGCAGTACGCCAGAAATATTCACTTGGCAGATATTATTCAAGAGCGGCTGAATCTGCCTCTGAGGCTTGAAAATGACGGAAAAAGTGCGGCCCTTGGGCTAGTTCTGGAAGGGCGGTCTCAAGGGCATGCAAAACGGCGTAGCTTTTGTCTTGGGTACGGGTGTAGGTGGCGGCATTATCTCCAATGGTCAACTCGTAAAAGGGCATCATTTCAGTGCAGGAGAATTTTCCTTTATACGGACCGATGGTAAAAACCCACTGAATCCGGAAAGTTTCTTTGGTAGAAGTGGGAGTACGACAGATCTGGTACGGCGAGTCGCACAGATGACTGGAGAAGACCCGGAAGATTTTGAAGGTCAGGATATGTTCAGGCTCATTCGAGCAGGTCATCAGGAAGTAGAAAGGGAGTTCAGAGCTTATTGCAAGGGAGTCGCGGGACAAATCATTAATCTCCAAGGGGTACTCGATCCGGAACTGTTTGTGATAGGTGGCGGTATGAGTGCAGAGCCGATGCTGGTAGAGGAAATAAAAAGAGCACTGGACGACTTCTAAACTGGACCCTATAGAATAGACACGGATAAAAAACCCTTATTCGTTCTCTATTTTATAGGGTTCTTTATTGTATAATGAACCCAACTATATGAGTTCAAAGGAGAGCGTTGACATGGGAAGAAAT
>NZ_BAAGIR010000159.1:0-3897 GCF_054658155.1 Alkalibacterium sp. m-11 | reverse complement strand
AGGGACTGCCTTTTGAGCCTACCCCTATCCGATTCCTCTGTCTGTATGAAGTCTGTGCAGACAAGAATGGAGTTCGTAGGAAGCCCCCACTTCAAAATCCAAAGGATTTAAGTGGTGGGTAGTTCACGGGACTGCAGTAGAAAGGCTAGTTGTCGGCCTTTTCTGAAAATCAATTGAAAAGAAAATAATTAATTCTTCAAAACTAATTGACTTTTGTCGCTATTCACGGTACTATATCAGATGGTATTGTTTGCCACCATGATAAGCCCCGGAAACTTGTTTTGGAACAAACAACAGAGAGTCTTTCTTATTACTTTTAACGGAACTTAGAAGCGATGGAAAGCAGCTAATTTAAAATTGATTCTTGAAAAGAAAATTTGGAGGTTAAGATCGTGCGTACAACATTTATGGCGAATGAAAGTAACATCGAACGCAAATGGTATGTAGTCGACGCTACAGATATTCCTTTAGGACGTCTGTCAACTGTCGTTGCATCTATCCTACGCGGTAAAAACAAACCTACGTATACACCACACGTTGATACTGGTGACCACGTAATCGTAATTAATGCAGGAGAAGTTAAACTAACAGGGAAGAAAGCTAGCGACAAGATTTATTCTCGTCACTCTGGACACCCAGGTGGATTGACTCAACAGTCAGCTGGAACAATCCGTGCTCAAAGACCGGAACGTTTGATTGAAATGTCAATCAAAGGTATGCTTCCACACAACCCACTAGGACGTAAACAAATTAAAAAACTTCACGTATACGCTGGCCCTGAGCACAAAAACCAAGCTCAACAGCCAGAAGTACTAGACATCACAAACTTGATTTAAGGAGGGACATCCATTGGCACAAGTACAATATTTCGGAACTGGTCGTCGTAAAAACTCTACAGCTCGTGTTATCATGACTCCAGGTTCTGGTAAAATCACTTTTAACGGTAAAGATATTTCTGAATATTTAAACTTCGATCACCTACACTTAGTAGTTAAACAGCCACTAGCTATCACTGATACAGTAGACAGCTACGACATCACTATCAACGTTCACGGTGGTGGGTTCTCAGGACAAGCAGGCGCTGCTCGTCACGGAATCTCTCGTGCGTTACTACAAGTAGATCCTGACTTCCGTTCTCCACTGAAAGCAGCTGGACTGCTTACACGTGATTCACGTATGAAAGAGCGTAAAAAACCAGGTCTTAAAAAAGCGCGTAAATCTCCACAATTCTCAAAACGTTAAATCGTTACTACATCAACGTTTCAAGACACTTTCCTTTTTGGGAGGTGTCTTTTTTTATGCTCGTGACCGAAATCGTGACCGAAACCGCCAATTATTAGATCAGAAATTGACAGTCTCAGCAAACTTATTAGCAGAATTCTCTCTGGCTTTTTCGGTCAAATGTCCATAAACATCTGCAGTGATATTGATTGAAGCATGACCCAATCGCTCTTGAATTTCCTTCATCTCTGTTCCGGCTTCGATGAGTATAGAAGCGTGAGTATGGCGAAACCCATGTGTTGATATTGTTGGCAGCTTTGGGTTTAATGCTAAAACCTTTTTGATGATGTTATCTGGATGAGATGGGTATAAAGCAACGTTGATTTTATCTCTGTAGAATCGACTAAAGACCAGCTGATTCTTCTGATTCTGATTAATTCCGTAGAGCAGAAGTTCCTTTGACTGTTCTTTTTTCCACTGCTTCAGGATCGACAAGGTAGTATCATCTATCTTAATGAAACGATTGGACTTTTTAGTTTTTGGAGGAGTGATTTTGTATTCTTTATTCACATAGACCATGTTCTTTCGGACGTGTATCGTTTTATTTTTAAAATCTATATCAGACCAGAACAGAGCCATCATCTCCCCTTTTCGCATACCAGTGAAGGCTAATACTCTGAATAAGGCTACTTCTTTTAAAGTGAAGTTGTTTGATAAAGCCTCAAAGAATGACCTTAGTTGCGAAGGGGTGTAGAACTGAGAAGATGCATCTTCTGTCAACTCTTCATAACTGATTTTTTTCTTCGGCATTTCTACATGCATCATCGGATTATCAGTGATGTATCTTAGTTTTACAGCATATGCAAGAACTCTTTGCACTGCTGATTTGAGTACTTTAAAATTGGTATAATAAGTACTCCAGCCATTTACCGCAATTTGGCAGTCTCTTAAGGTTATAGAAGTAACATTTCTACTACCAAGCAATGGTAAAATGTATTTATTGAATTGCCTTGTTGTACCATTGTAACTTGATTCTCTTACTTTGTTTTTATAGCCTAAATCCCATTCTCTATAGACTTCTTCAAAAGTCACAATTCTATTATCCGATACTACATAAGAATTCTTTTTTAAATCCAGTTTAATCTTGTATAACTCAAACTCAGCTTCTTCTTTGCTTTTGAAGCCTCGTTTAACTATTTCTCTCGGTATACCAGGCTTTTGATTTTTTCCAGTGTAATGTGAAAACCAATAGGTCTTTTCTCCAGTTTTTGTTTTGTATTCTTTGATCTTTGTCATAAGAATCCCTCACTTATTTTGATTTGATCCCACAATAGGATGGATTAATCATGATAAGTGATTCCTCATAGAAGTATTCCGTTTTCGGTCGAACCTCGTCCGAGGAATTGAAAATGCTGAGGACACCTCCTTTCTTGTATTGTAGTTGATTGAATAGAGGTTAGGCAAGGTCAAACATCTTCTTGGCATATAATAATAATGATCACCGTATGATGCCACAAATAAACTATGAGGTGATCGATGATGACAGATATAATGACTGATTTACTAAATGAATTGAAGAAAGAAATCAGGGAAGAGATAAAAAGAGAACTGTTGGCGGAGATGGACTCTCAAAGAAGTTCTACAAAGATTTGGATGAACAAAAAAGAAACAGCTGCTTATCTGGGAGTCAGTCCTAATACATTTAATAAGTACCTGAGTCAGTTTCCTAATTTTCCTTTCAGTAACATAGCAGGAGCAAAGAGGTACAACGTGAGGAATGTCGACGAATTTATTGAGATAACAGGGATGATGAACAAATAGAATAGTCGAAGTGTTCATACATTTGTACGGTGTATGAACTTTTTGTTATGTCAGGTAGAATGGAATTATTGTGTCAAAGCAGTAGGCCAGAGTAATCACAGAGTAAACATTAGAAATAATCTGTTGAAACTGTATAATAAGGTATGTATTTGAAAGTTGTATCAGTTAAATATTTGATTATATGAGGTAAGTTGAATCTATAGGGTTTATTGGAAGAGGTGCAAACATGGTATTGTATAGAATAACTATTCGAAAGAAAAATACTGAGTATCAGCTGGTTATTCCGCCAAAGGTAGTTAAACTGTTAAAAGAATTAGAAGTAGAGAGAGGAATAATGGGTCACACTCATCAAATTCCAGGAAGGGTTATTAACGTTGAAAGAGATAGAAAGAATACTTTTGAAGAGTCCCTTGTAGAAGGAATCAACCAGTATCATGGGGCACTTAAGAACTTGGTTGATCGATGAACTTATGTGAATACAAAAAGGTATAAAGAAGCACTCATTCGACTGAGTGCTTTTTTTGTACCAGTCAGTTAATGTTTTATTGATTTGAACCATCTGCTGAAAAGCTACTGTAGCCCTCATTTAACTTTTAAGCATCAAAAAAAGCCGCTACCCTGATGTTTGCGCATCAGAACGATAGTAGCGACTTTAACCTCTTGAGAAGGTGATGCCTATGATGAGAGTATCATCAAATCATTTAATAGTCAATAACGCTGACTGTCTCATATGTGTAAAGTTATTCTCGGAAATTTATTCTAGAAATCTGAAACGCAGTTTATTGTTTTTGTCTTTCTCAAGCCTATTTTGCTCTTCGAGCTTTTAAAAGGCTTGAGAAAGTCAGTTCTAATTAA
>NZ_BAAGIR010000158.1:0-3941 GCF_054658155.1 Alkalibacterium sp. m-11 | reverse complement strand
AAGGGGAACAATGACTTTTGTGTGACGAGTTATTGCAGGAATAAGACTTATTTTTTACTTTTTTCGAAAATACTGTCGAGCAAGCTCGAGCGCCATTCATCACCCGCTTATAGAAGCGAGTGTCTTCTGTCGCAGTACGATAAAAGGTGTCAAATAATGAATGTTTGTACCTGATCATCTTTTTCATCGGATTATGGTGGACACCTGACCGCCTAATTAGTTAAAATGGATACACAATGAACCGCTTACACCTTAAGCCAATTAGGAGGATTTAAATGACTACACTCGACTCAATTATTACGGACAGCACGCGCCTGTTTATCGGTGATGCCGTCCCGGAAACTTATTATAAAGACACCTATGTAAAAAATATCAAGCCCGTTCATGCAGTCGCTCTCCCAGTCACACATAAAGAAGTTCAGGCCCTGGTTCAGTTTGCCATCGACAAAGATCTGAAGATACTGGCTCGTGGTGCTGGGACAGGTGTTGCCGGTGCTCAAGTTCCGCTTGAAGGCAATGAACTCATCATCGACGTTCATCTGATGGATACCATTACCGAGCTGGATGAAGAAACGCTGACGCTGACCGTTGAACCGGGCGTGCTGGTTGGCGACATTCATACCTATGTAGAGAGTAAAGGCTACTTCTATCCACCAGATCCCGCTTCAAAGCATTCAACGATTGGTGGAAATGTGGCGACGAATGCCGGTGGACTGCGTGCCGTCAAATACGGAACGACCCGCCAATATGTAAGAGAAATGACCGTCGTTCTGCCCAGTGGAGAATCCATGACACTCGGCAGCAAAAACATCAAGGACAGTTCCGGATATGATTTGAAAGACCTCTTTATCGGATCGGAAGGCACACTCGGCATTACGACTCAGATCAAGCTTAAACTGATTCCTCTACCTAAAGCCAGTCTGTCCATCCTTCTGGCTTTCGATACGGTCCAGGAAGCAACAGACGCAACTTTAGCTATTCTGACCAGCGGAGCCGATCCTTCCGGGGTGGAACTGTTTGAACGGCAGGCTCTGAGATACGCTGAACAGAATCTCGGTTACCCATTAAAATCACAGGTGGGAGAAGCCTATCTCTTAATGACGCTTGATGGAAATGATGCAGCTGATCTGACGGTGCGGGCCGAACTGGTCGAGCAGATTGCTAAAGAGACCGCACTTGAGAGTCATGTCCTGACAGAGGAAGAAGCCGCTAAGAACTGGGCATTGAGAGACAACATTCTTCTGGGGCTTACCGTCTTTACTGAATTCGAACTGCTGGATGAGGTCGTTCCAATCAATAAATTTGCCGAACTGATCGAGTCCACAAAAGCGATGCAGGAAAAACATGGGCTGAATGTTTTGAACTTCGGACATGCTGGAGACGGAAATGTTCATACCCTGTTGATGAAAGATGACTTGAGTGAAGAGGAATGGACTAGAAGACGCGCTGCTCTTCTAAAAGATCTGTACCAGAAAGTTGCTGATCTAGGAGGCCTTCCTTCCGCCGAGCACGGCATCGGAATCGTCAAGAAAGAATACATGGCAAGCATGACGGATGACATCAACTTGAAGTACATGCGAGCCATCAAACAAGTCTTTGACCCGGATAACCGACTGAATCCTGGGAAAGTGTTCTGATTACTTTTTTATAAACTGCATTATAAAGGTCATTCTAGGATTTCTAGAATGACCTTTTATATGATTATCTAATTTTCACTTGTTGGGAAGCTGAGCTGACTTGCCACAAGGTTAAGTATTCAAATAGTATGAGTAAAGCAACTAGTATGCCTGTAAGCAATGGACTGAAGAAGAACGTAATAAGTACCAGCGGGGATATAAACAATGCTGTATTGAGTGGCAGACGCACTCTAGTTGACACTGATTGTGCCGTTCTATTTCTGTTATCAAACAATTCAGAAAAAGAAAAAACTGGAAAGATTAAATTGTAAAATAATACCGCGACCATACTGATTGAAAGAACATAGTCTAGCGTTCCAGTAAGTCCAATAGAGATGATTTTAATCTCCAAAATCCTTGACACCAGCAGACTCACGTTAACCACTATATATACCAGAGGTCCAAGGCTAATTTTTCCATAATCTAAATGAAGTCTACTTACCAGTATAATTCCTCCGATTAAGTTACTTAACAAATATATGTAACTGATGTCCTCTACTGCCACATTACCTTTTAAAAACATTAGAAAATAGGCCATAACAATCCAACTGGTCATCGTTCATTCCCTCTTCCTCTAATTCATTATTATTCTACTTGTTATTGTCGTTATTAATGCTTTTATATAGTAAATCATACATAGCATAAAAGTGCTACAGCTTTAAAGATCACACGAACTGATCCGGTCTGTTTACACAATGAGATTGTAGGGGAATAAAGTATCTAAAGTAGCGAAAAAGCTGACTTCAGTCTTATCCTGAGGTCAGCTTTTATACTCATCTACCGATTATCCGTACAGTGGAAACTTACGTGTCAGTTCCTTAACTGACTGTCTGATTTTGTCTAGTTCATCTTCGTTGTCCTTAGAATTCAAAGCAGCAACGATCAGTTCAGCTACGTGTCTGCATTCTTCTTCCTTGAATCCGCGAGTGGTCACAGCTGGTGTTCCGATTCGAATCCCACTTGTTTTGAATGGTCCAAGTGTATCAAAAGGAATAGAATTTTTGTTTACAGTGATGCCTACTTCATCAAGTAAAGCCTCTGCCTGTTTCCCGTTTAGTCCGAAGTCAGAAACTTCCATAAGCAGCAGGTGATTATCCGTTCCCCCACTAATTAAACGGCCTTTTGATCCTTCAAATACTTCTACCATAGCTCGTGCGTTTGCCTTGATTTGTTTAGTATAGTCTTTAAAACTGGGCTCCAGAGCTTCCTTGAATGCAATGGCCTTCCCCGCTATCACATGCTCAAGTGGTCCCCCTTGAATGCCCGGGAAGATTGCGCTGTTCAGCTTCTTGCCGTACTCTTCTTTCGCAAGGATCAGTCCGCCTCTAGGTCCTCTCAACGTTTTGTGCGTCGTGCTGGTCACAACATCAGCGTAAGGAATAGGATCCGGATGTTCTCCCGTCGCGATCAGACCGGCTATATGAGCCATATCCACCATCAAAATAGCCCCTACTTCATCCGCTATCTCACGGAATTTGGCAAAATCAATTGCTCGAGGATAGGCACTGTAACCAGCAATAATCATTTTAGGTTTATGCTCAAGCGCCAGACGTCTGACCTGGTCAAAATCGATTGTTTCAGTTTCTTTATCTACTTCATAAGGGACGACATTATAGAGTTTCCCACTAAAATTGACATGAGAACCGTGGGTCAAATGACCACCGTGATTCAAGTTCATTCCCATGTATGTATCCCCGGGTTCCAGGAAAGTCTGAAAAACTGCCATGTTAGCTTGAGAACCAGAGTGCGGCTGTACATTGGCATACTCTGCACCAAAAAGTTCTTTTGCTCGTTCGATGGCCAGATTCTCAATCACATCTACAAATTCGCATCCACCGTAGTAGCGTTTGCCCGGATAGCCTTCTGCATATTTATTCGTCAGCACACTTCCCTGTGCATCCATGACTGCTTGAGAAACAAAGTTTTCTGATGCAATAAGTTCAATGTTCTCTTCCTGACGCTTTTTCTCTTGTTCAATCGCTTCAAATACTTCATGATCAATGACAGGTTTTAACACTTAAGATCCTCTCCCCAAATAAAATTTACTGCTTTTGTAAAAGTATAGCACAGCTGTGTGAAAAGTCATTTACTTTCATAAAATTTAGTAACTAAACTTTTTGTCTCTATTACTTACTCTTTTTTTAACGTAATTCCGAAAGAAGTCTCCCACTTCTAAACGTATGGGTACGAAGCACCAGTGAAAGTGGGAGATGAATGTCGGTCAAGCGATAGCTTGAAGTTATTTCTCAAGACCTTTTCTTATTA
>NZ_BAAGIR010000157.1:0-3962 GCF_054658155.1 Alkalibacterium sp. m-11 | reverse complement strand
TAGATTAAGGGTCTTCTTTCTTTTTGTCTACTTTAATTTCTTGCCCTACTATTTTACTTTCCGACAACTATTTTACACATAGCTATCGCTTGACCGAAATTCATCTCCCACTTTCACTGGTGCTTCGCACCCATACGCTTAGAAGTGGGAGACTTCTTTCGGAATTACGTTAAAGCAGCCTTAACAAAATCGACGCTCCAGTCCGGGTGAGCTTCAAGGATAAGAGCTGCTGCCCCAGCTACATGAGGAGCGGCCATACTTGTTCCCTGTAGAGATGCATACGCTGGACCAGGTACTGTACTGATAATGCTGACACCAGGTGCGACCACATCGGGTTTTATCATCCAGTTCGTCATAACAGGTCCTCTGGAAGAGAAGTCTGCCACTGTTTCGCCAACAATATGACTAAATGAAGCTTCAATTGTCACTGTATTAAAGCCATTCTCCAGATCCTGCAGCAGTTTTTGTCCATCTTCAAGAGAAGCCATCAACGTCGGAACTGCCATGCCAGGTATTTCAGGCTGAGTACCTGCTACATTATTGAAAAGGATCGCACCAACAGCTCCAGCCTCAGCTGCATTCTGAGCTTTTTCGACAAATGGATATTCTCCTCTTTGAATCAAGGCAATCTTACCTTCGACATCGAGAGAAGCAAATTCCTCAGGACTGCCCAGTCCGGCATAAACATATTCTAAGGTCTGACCGTTTAGTGCAAGTAGAGCATCTTCACCAGGATATCCCATCACTTCAATTGAAGGGAAGACTTGAGCTGATTCTGTGTTGACTGAAGCTTCGAATACATTGTAAGGAAGTTGTGTAGCACCGACTGAAATGGCATCTCTTGATGTTCCAGGAGACCCTGCTGTCCAGTTCTGAGGACCAGCATTTCCGTTAGCAGTGACAGCTACTACACCTTCGCCCATAGCGGTGTCCAGAGCGATAGAAGTAGGGAAGTCAGGATTATTGACCGTCGCACCTAATGACAGGTTCATTATATCTGCCCCATCTTCGACTGCCCGTTCGATCGCAGCGACGACATCACTCGTTGTTCCGCTTCCTCCCGGACCAAGTACTCGGTAGGCAAGCAGGTTCGCATCAGGTGCTACCCCTTTGATCTGTCCGTTTCCAGCTATGGTACCCGCCACATGCGTCCCGTGATTCGTTGCCAGAGCCGGATTCAGAACATCTTCAATCAAGGTCTCCTGAGGATCATCGTCATTATCTACAAAATCCCATCCTTTATAGTCACCGAAAGCATGAACCAGAGCCGGATGTGTATAATCCACTCCAGTATCAATCACTGCGACCGTTACTCCTTTTCCAGTGTACCCGGTATCCCAGGCTTCAAAAGCCTCTATGTAAGGTGCGCTGTCCAGCATTTCTGGAGTGACTTCGTTGACATCGAACTGCTGTGTATCAGTCACTTCATACTCCTGATCAGGATAGACTGATTTGACACCCTCGATCATCAGAAGCTTACCGATATCACTTTCAGACAGGTCGACAGAAAAGCCTGAGAAAAGCTGATCGTATTCCTGATTGACTTCGGCCTGTCCACCGGCTGCTGCTAATTCATTTAGAATGCGTTCCCGTTCTACAGATAATCTGAACTCAGACTGAGTACGTCCCTGCTGTTTTGCCTGAAGGACCGCTTCTTCTTCAAGTTCAACAATGACTGTTAAAATGTCATCCGACAGCAGATCTGAATCCAGATGAAGTTTTGGACTAGATCCTTCTGAATTCCCACCGTTTCCTTCTGCACTGACTTGGCTGATTGACGATACGGAAGATATCCCTAATAGTAGAGACATCGATCCTGCTAAAATTGAAGTGAACTTATTTTTCATTTGACTACTCCTTTTCTCCTTAATCGAATCATTAACATTTTATAATAAATATCCATTATTTTTTAATAAGATATTAATAAAGAGACTAGCATACCTTATTATGAACTGCAACACTTTTTATAACATAAACAAATTATTACTATTTATATTCAAGTTGTTCTATTCAGCACACTTCCTCCTGCCAAAAAACACTTATTCTTTTTTACTCAGTGATTGTATCTTTTTCGACAGGTTTACCTTAATCAGTTATACTTATACATGAATGACAAGGAGGAAATTCTATGACTCAAGTAAGAAAAATCATCACTGGAGTGATCCAGGAAAACTGTTATTTAATCTATTCAGGATCAGATGCACTTATTGTCGATCCTGGGGATGAAACAAGTAAAATCAAGGATGAACTGGAAGAGCTGGGTGCGCGGCCTTTAGCAATCTTGTTGACACACACGCATTATGATCACATTGGCGCACTAGAAGACCTTAGAGTCGATTATGATATCCCAGTTTATGTCAGCCCGGAAGAAGTGGACTGGCTCGGGGATCCCTCTAAAAACCTTTCTGTTTACGGTTCAAATGAAATAACAGCAAGAGAGGCAGAATTTACTTTCAATCCTGCAGAAACCGTATCGATCGGTCCATTTACATTTGAAGTCGTCTCAACTCCAGGACATTCTCCTGGCGGCGTAAGTTTCATTTTTGTAAAAGATGGCTTCGTTCTTTCAGGCGATGCCTTATTCAAAGGCAGTATCGGCAGAACCGACCTGCCCGGAAGCGAACCGGAAAAATTGATTCCCTCAATAAAAAAAGAACTCTTCAAACTTTCCGATGATACCATTGTCTACTCAGGACATGGCATGCAGACGACGATCGGTAACGAAAAACAGACAAATCCATATTTCAATTAGAAAAGAGGTCTAGGCGATTGAAACGAATTTTATTACTTCACACTGGCGGAACCATTTCGATGAGTACAGACCAGCGTACAGGAGCGGTAAAGCCAAGCGACGAGCATCCGCTACACCAGTACAGTCACTTGTTTGAAGAAAATCTGGAAATTATTGAAGAGGATATCTTTCAGCTTCCTTCTCCTCATGTGACACCGCATGATATGCTTAGCCTTCAGAAAAGACTGATTCAAGCCGCTGAAGAAAACATTTATGATGGAGCAGTCATTACTCATGGCACAGATACACTTGAAGAAACAGCCTATTTTCTAGACCTTACTCTAGATATTCCTTTTCCTGTAGTTCTCACAGGAGCTATGCGCCCTATTGATGAACTTGGTTCAGACGGCGTACGTAACTTGCAGAATGCTATATGGACCTCTCTTTCTCTTGATGCGAGAGATAAAGGGGTACTGGTTGTTCTAAACGAAGAGATTCATACAGCGCGGTATGTTACAAAAACACATACAACAAATGTTGCTACTTTCAGAACCCCCACTTTCGGACCGATCGGTATCGTTTCAAAGCATGAAGTTCGGTTCTTTCAGAAACTGATTTTCAACGAAACGTATCCAATCGAAAAAGCTGATAAGAACGTCTGTATGCTTAAGTCTTATGCGGGTATGGACAGTACGCTGTTTGATGCCCTGCTCAGTACTGATCTGGACGGCTTGGTCATAGAGGCACTCGGTGCTGGTAATTTGCCCCCTGCTGCTTTACCGGGACTAAAGAAAATTCTTGAAAAAAATATTCCTGTCGTTATTACTTCCAGAGCATTTAATGGAATAGCTCAGGATATCTATGCTTATACAGGCGGAGGTAAACACTTGAAAGAGCTTGGAGTGATATTTGCCCCAGGACTTTCAGGTCCGAAAGCACGAATTAAACTGCTGATTCTTTTGGAACAGGCTTTTGATAATAAACAGATCGACTTGATCTTTAAAAAATAAAGCACACACCTTAATTCAAAAAAAATAAGCCCGAGGCAAGCGACATATGTCGCTTGCCTCAGGCTTATTTGTCGAATTTAAATGATCTGAATGCTTTATCTAAAATAGCCGAGAAGACCCCCACTTCTTACGAAGTGTAAAGTGGGGGATGAATCGGCTTCGGACACGGGGTGGCTTTAGCCGTCCCGATTGTCCGATTGTTCGAGTGCTGTTTGAATCAA
>NZ_BAAGIR010000156.1:0-3972 GCF_054658155.1 Alkalibacterium sp. m-11 | reverse complement strand
GGGACTACGGGGGTAGCCTGGTAAATAAAAGCAACCGCTGATACTCTATTAAACAAGTGTGTCAAGTCTACTTTGTTCCCAGGAATCTCCCACTTCTAAGCGTGAGCGAAAGTGGGGGTAGTTCAACATAATACTATACGCTTATTGAAACGTAAAAGCAAAGGGACATAGACCATAACTTTTAAAGAAAGAAGGAACAGAATATGTTTAATGGAATTCATCATGTGGCGATCATTGCAAGTGATTATGACCGGTCTAAAGCTTTTTATACACAAACGCTCGGTCTGACTATCATCAGAGAAGTGTACAGAGAGGAAAGAGAATCATATAAGTTGGACCTGGAAGCTGGTAATGCTCAAATTGAACTCTTTTCATTCCCAGATCCTCCAGCTAGAGCGAATGGACCTGAAGCGGTAGGGTTGAGACACTTATGTTTCGAAGTGGATGATGTAGTAGAAGCAAAAGGACAGCTGGAGGGCAAGGGAATCGAAGTTGAAGAGGTAAGAACGGATCCCTATACGGGCAGGTTGTTCACTTTCTTCAAGGATCCGGATGGGCTCCCATTGGAACTATATGAGAGAAGCTGAACGCAAAAAAGAACCCCTGTTTCCGCAGGGGCTCTTTTGCATAGAAAGGAGATGATTTATGAAAAAGAAAACTAGTAGTACTGCTACTAACTATGTTTCTAAGTAAATGATAACGCATACATTATAGATAGTCAAGCCTTTTTCAGATATTCAGTAAATTAATTATAACGCTTTCAAAAAAGTGAGGATATAAGCTGCCCCTCATACATGTTTGCTTGACGGCCTGATGAAAGTAAGGCAAAATATAAACATACTAGTTTAGGAGGAATTACCTATGAGAAAAAGAATGCTGCACACTTGCGTAAGAGTAAAGGATCTGGACAAGTCATTGGATTTTTATAAAGATGTTCTGGGAATGAAAGAAGTTCGCCGTCTAGATTATCCTGAATACAAGTTCACCCTGGTTTATCTGGCATTGCCTGGAGATGAAGTGGAGCTGGAGCTGACATATAATTATGATCAGGAAGAACCATATGATCTGGGAAATGGATACGGGCATATTGCAATAGGCGTAGAGAATCTTAGCGATACTCACGACGAGTTCAGTCAGTCTGGGCAGGATGTTACAGAGCTGACAGAATTATCTGACGGTGCAGCATCTTACTTCTTTATTAAGGATCCTGATGGATATAAGATCGAGATCATTCAGTTGAAAGATTAAGTTGTTTTAAGTATCGGGTCTAGGATCCGATACTACATATGAGGGGAGAAATAAAATGGGGGATGCAAACTGCGACACAGGGGCATTTCATTATGCATCACGAAGAGAGCTAGCGGTTGGTAAAAATGGAATGGTTGCTACATCACATCCGCTAGCTGCACAAGTCGGGCTCGACATACTGAAGAGAGGTGGAAATGCCATCGATGCCGCCATAGCAACTGCTGCGACACTTACTGTTGTGGAGCCAGGATCGAACGGCATCGGAGGAGACAGTTTCAGCATATTATGGAAAGATGGAGAACTGCATGGGCTGAATTCCAGTGGGCCATCTCCTGAAGGGTTGGATCCGGATCCATACCTGACGAAAGAAAAGGACTTTCCAACGTTTGGCATCAATGCGGTCACTGTTCCTGGGGTTCCTGCCGGATGGGCTGCTTTAAGTAAAAAACACGGGAAACTTCCATTGAAAGAGGTACTGGAGCCAGCTGCGAAAATTGCTGAAGAGGGGTACGTCATTACGAATACTGTTTCACAGGCCTTTCAACGTACTTTCAAACGCTTTTCTAAAGAGAAAGATAATTACCCGGAACTCGAGTCCTGGTTCAAGGTCTTTGCACCAGAAGGTACAGCGAAACAGGCGTTGGATATTATTAAACTTCCTGGGCATGCCAGAGGTCTTCGACTGATCGGTGAGACAGAAGCGGATGCTTTCTATAATGGCAAGATTGCGGAAGCCATTGATGCATTTTCCAGAAGACATGGAGGAAGCTTGAGACTGGATGATCTTAAATCCTTCCAGCCGGAATGGGTCGATCCTGTTTCTGTAGATTATAAAGGCTACCAAGTCTGGGAGATGCCGCCAAATGGACAGGGAATCGTAGCATTAATGGCGCTTAACTCTCTTAAACATCTGGAACTGGCTGGAAAAGATGACGCTGAGACGCTACATAAGCAGATCGAAGCAATCAAACTGGCTTTTGCTGACGGGAATTTGACTATTGCCGATCCTGAGAGGATGACGGTAAGTGCGGAAGAGCTGCTTTCTGAAAGATATGCAAAGGAAAGAGCAGATCTGATCGGTCATGATGCGATAGATGCTGTACCAGGTATCAGTGATTCATCAGGAACCGTCTATCTTGCTGCAGCAGACGCTGACGGCAATATGATTTCATACATTCAAAGTAATTACATGGGCTTCGGTTCAGGGGCAGTCATTCCGGAATTTGGCATCAGTCTGAATAACCGGGCCGTTGGGTTCACAAACGAAAAAGGACATGTGAATACCCTTACACCGGCTAAGCGGCCTTTCAATACCATCATTCCCGCTTTCCTTACAAAAGAAGGGCAGCCGATGGGGCCTTTTGGCGTGATGGGTGGACACATGCAGCCACAAGGTCATCTTCAAGTGATCCAGTCCATGATTGATTTCGGGCTAAACCCTCAGGATGCTCTAGACAAACCAAGATGGCAGTGGGTCAAAGGGCGGAAAGTACTCGTTGAACCTGAAATACCATTTTCTGTACTGACAGATCTGAAACGCCGGGGACACGACATAGAAGTGACTCTTGAAAAAGGTCAGTTCGGAAGGGGTCAGATTATTTTAAGAAACAAAAATGGTGTGCTGATCGGAGGGACAGAACCAAGAACAGACGGGACGGTTGCTGTCTGGTAAGAAGATAAAATAGACTATTAGCGAAGGTGGAGAGGTATAATGGCAATACTGGCTTTTGATATTGGAGGAACATCAGTTAAGTATGGAATCTGGTCTGATGAATCTTTGTCAGATAAAGGGAAGTTTAAAACACCGCAGACCTGGGCAGAGATGAAAGCTCAACTTTCTCGTGTGAAAGAAGAGGCTGATTCGACTTACAGTCTTGAAGGAGTCGCATTTTCGGCTCCCGGAGCGGTCAATCAGATCGACAGGCAGATAGAAGGAGTCAGTGCAGTCAGATACCTCCACTTCTTCCCTATATATGATGAACTCGAAGAGATGTTTAGACTGCCTGTGTCATTTGAGAATGATGCAAACAGCGCAGGTCTGGCTGAAGTATGGAAAGGGGCTGCGAAAGATAACGACAATGTTCTTTTCGTGGTGATTGGAACGGGAATCGGTGGGGCAGTTATCGTCAATAAAAAAGTCCATCATGGACCGCATTTATTCGGTGGAGAGTTCGGCTTCATGCTCCTTAATGAAACTAAGACATTCAGTCAGATTGGTACAGCGGTGGCCATGTCCCGTCGTTATGCAGAGCGGATGGGGATGAGTTACGATGATATAGATGGACAGGCGGTGTTTGAACTTGCCAATCAGGGGGATGTCATAGCTAAAGAAGAAGCAGACACCTTCTTTATGTATCTGACTATGGGACTTTACAACCTTGCTTATGCGTTTGATCCTGAGAAGATAGTAATCGGGGGAGGCGTATCCAGTATGGACGGGATCCTTGAGCGCATCGAAGTTGAGTTTGACTCTCTATTTGCACGTCTGCAGCACACCCCTTTTCGTCCAGTGATTGAAACGTGTGAGTTCAAAAATGATGCTAACCTGATTGGAGCCGTCTATAACTTTATGCAGGAAAATAAATAGACAGGGCACCTGGTAACTCCCAATAATCTATGAAAAATTATGTTTCCCAAATTTCTCGTTGCTCGTATGATGATTTCTGTCGATGAAGGTAATATAATCCAATCCTTGTCTGGATTAAACAGCTTTATAACAGATCC